>NZ_JACGWE010000162.1:0-251 GCF_014077575.1 Pseudomonas sp. 5Ae-yellow
GTCACGATGCCGGAATCGTCGGTCACGTTCCCCCGGAATCACTGCCAACACACTGGAATTCTTCAACTTAATCGCGCATACCGCTTCCTTTTTCCACGAGGAAGAGCGGATGCCGGCTGCGAGGATTGAATCGCCCCCAGTATTCTAGACACTCGCCAGACTCTGGTAATGACGCTTTTCGTACTCGACCGGTGACAGGTCACCACTCGTGCCGTGCCGGCGCCTTGGGTTATAAAACATCTCAATGTAAT
>NZ_JACGWE010000152.1:0-254 GCF_014077575.1 Pseudomonas sp. 5Ae-yellow
TACTGCACTCAGACAGGGGTACGCAGTTCACCAGCGGCGATTACCAGCGTTATCTGGGCAGCAATCGGTTAGTCAGCAGCATGAGTGCCGTTGGCCACTGTGGCGATAATGCCGCCTGTGAGGGCTTGGCGGTTGCAGGAGCTGAGTGCAACACGGTTATTGAATTGACGCAGGAGCATCATATTGCATAGCCAAGGCTTTCTGCATCACTTCGCTCATGACTTCGATAGGACATTTGAAATCGAAGCGCTTAC
>NZ_JACGWE010000174.1:0-203 GCF_014077575.1 Pseudomonas sp. 5Ae-yellow
TCGCACCAAATCGCAGACACAAAAAAACCGCTGCTTGAGCGGTTTCTTTGTTACTTCTGGAGCGGGAAACGAGACTCGAACTCGCGAGGCTCGCCGCCCGCCCCCGACCTCGGCAAGGTCGTGCTCTACCAACTGAGCTATTCCTGCGCCTTCGCACCAAATCGCAGACACAAAAAAACCGCTGCTTGAGCGGTTTCTTTGTT
>NZ_JACGWE010000154.1:0-253 GCF_014077575.1 Pseudomonas sp. 5Ae-yellow
GTCTGAATCGATCCTGGTTCAGAACGATGGACGAGGCCCGAGTAGAAATCGACTCCTGGAGGCAACATTACAACTATGTTAGACCGCACAGCTCACTAAACTACTTGTCGCCAGTTGAGTACGCTCGGGTTCTACCCCGTTACTGCGGACACTCTTGAAAAGAGGCACAATGTGCCAAAGGAGTGTTCATGTCCAAACGCAGAAAATACAGCCCTGAATTCAAGCGCGAAGCCATCGCGCTATCTCGCCAGCC
>NZ_JACGWE010000159.1:0-252 GCF_014077575.1 Pseudomonas sp. 5Ae-yellow
GTATTCGTTTTTTGTCGAGTCATACACGAAGGCATCTTTGTTGAATCGGCCATCAGCCTTGGCGCTTGAAGTCATTGGCTTAGGCACATAGGCCGTGATGTTTGCGTCGTGACAGGCAAGGATCTCTGAATCGCCCCTAGTTTCGTAGACACCTCCAGGCCTTATAATCGAGGCACCCAGGAGGTCCAATGAGCAACTCACGCTACACCGAAGAATTTAAAATTGAAGCCGTCAAACAGGTGGCTGACCGAG
>NZ_JACGWE010000137.1:0-596 GCF_014077575.1 Pseudomonas sp. 5Ae-yellow
AAGCGCTTCGATTTCAAATGTCCTATCGAAGTCATGAGCGAAGTGATGCAGAAAGCCTTGGCTATGCAATATGATGCTCCTGCGTCAATTCAATAACCGTGTTGCACTCAGCTCCTGCAACCGCCCTTTCATTGAGTGCATACTAAGTCATGCTAATGAATCATCTGACCTCGTCCAAGGTTCAGTGGCCCGTCAGTATTTGCAGCCCTCTATGGGAGCCTTGGTTATAAGGCCTAGAGGTGTCTACTAAACTAGGGGCTATTAACTGCTTATTGTTAGCGTGAGAAGCTCTAGAAACCTCGGAGAAATCAACCTTGCTGACTGACAGCCTTAGGAAAACTCAGGTGAAAAGCAGTCGCACTCTCCTTGGACGTGCACCAAATTTCGCCATTGTGCGCGGAAATTATTGACCTCGTAATCGCCAGGCCTAGCCCGGCATTGCTAGGATCTCCGTCACGGCGAGCAGGGTCGGTGGTCTCAAGGACCAAGTGCAACAACTGAGATAGAGTGTTGCCATGAGAACCTATACGCATTTAACCACTGACGAACGGGTCGCCTTGATGCTGATGCAAGGCCAAGGATTGAGCCTACGCTCC
>NZ_JACGWE010000165.1:0-246 GCF_014077575.1 Pseudomonas sp. 5Ae-yellow
GGGACTTCAAGTGGTTGCCGGGGGCGCTGCAGCTTCTTACGTCGCCTGGTGCGTACCTGCAGTTTTTCCTCGGTATATATCCGGTACGTTCGCTTGCGGTTGATCACCAAGCCCTCGGTCTTCAACATACTGTGCAGAAACAGATAGCCATAGGCTGACTGCTGCGCAGCAAGCTCTCGGAGCCTCGCTCTCAAGGCATGATCGTTCCTGGCTCTGGCTTGATACCGAAACGCGCTACGGGAAATG
>NZ_JACGWE010000124.1:0-911 GCF_014077575.1 Pseudomonas sp. 5Ae-yellow
CTCGGCCAGCCACCTGTTTGACGGCTTCAATTTTGAATTCTTCGGTGTAGCGTGAGTTGCTCATTGGACCTCCTGGGTGCCTTGATTATAAGGCCTGGAGGTGTCTACGAAACTAGGGGCTATTCAGATCTTGCCTGACCACCAGCCTAATTGACTCATAGCATTGATTTTCCCAGCGGCACTTCCCATCATCGCTATACGAGACTGCAACACGGAAACAGCCATGCCTTGGATAGCTGAAGAACCAGCAGCGCCACTATATATCAAAGCCTCCAGGCACCCCAAAAGCTGCTGCTTGGTGAGGATTTTACTTCCGAGAAGGTCGGATAGTGCCGAATTTAGATTGCTGAGCTGAAAGAGAAAGATGACTGACGCAATTTGGTTACCCCGACTTCCCGCTGCGGCGCCGAAGGTAGAGCGCACGGTTCCAACATGCCGGAAATCTCTAGCAGCACTCCTTATTTCCGCTGCCATGCCCTCATCCATACCTTCCACGACTAAACCAATTGTCCCTGAAGTGCCTCCAATCGCACTAAGAGCATTAGTCAGCGAGCTCTCCATGGCAGTTAACTGGCTCCTGATTCGCGAAATTCGCTCATCAATGAGAGCCTCAGAACCCGGCGGATCAACATTCATAACCTGCCGATCAAAGATGGTTTTGCGCGTTACGTAGGCTGCGCTCAACTCTGTACGTAAGGATATCCCGCGGTCGCGCAGGTCTAAGTAGGTTTCAACTTCAGCCGGAGAAGAGTAAGCGTCCGGCGATCACACCTTGATAGCAGGTTTCCAATTGTGCGGCAGTAGCTCGTCGATGGCGTTGTTCTTCTGCGTTGGCAGTCGGGTCAGCACATCTTTCAGGTAGGCATAGGGATCATGGTCATTGAGCTTGGCTGACTGGATCAAGCTCATGA
>NZ_JACGWE010000149.1:0-335 GCF_014077575.1 Pseudomonas sp. 5Ae-yellow
TTACATTGAGATGTTTTATAACCCAAGGCGCCGGCACGGCACGAGTGGTGACCTGTCACCGGTCGAGTACGAAAAGCGTCATTACCAGAGTCTGGCGAGTGTCTAGAATACTGGGGGCGATTCACATCTGGCATTTTGAACTCCAGTAACAGTGCATATTCATGCCTTTCTCAACGCTGGAGAACCGCCAAATCAGAGCCTCTCCCGTCGGGCATGTGTATTCGTTTTTTGTCGAGTCATACACGAAGGCATCTTTGTTGAATCGGCCATCAGCCTTGGCGCTTGAAGTCATTGGCTTAGGCACATAGGCCGTGATGTTTGCGTCGTGACAGGCA
>NZ_JACGWE010000155.1:0-253 GCF_014077575.1 Pseudomonas sp. 5Ae-yellow
CCATTGGCCAGACAGCCCCGAGCTTCATGTGAGTCACGAAAGCATCTACTTGGCAATCTACGCGCACCCTCGGGGTGAGTTGAAACGACAACTGATCAGCTATCTGCGTCAAGGCCACGGTAAACGGTGAACCGCCCCGGGTTTCGCGGAGGCTGTTTGGTTTAAGTCAAGCCGCCACCTTGGAAGCCTGACTGGCTAGTTGCCGATAGTAGTTTGCCTCAGCCTCTGCGGGCGGTATATATCCGATGGGTTC
>NZ_JACGWE010000153.1:0-254 GCF_014077575.1 Pseudomonas sp. 5Ae-yellow
CATTTCCCGTAGCGCGTTTCGGTATCAAGCCAGAGCCAGGAACGATCATGCCTTGAGAGCGAGGCTCCGAGAGCTTGCTGCGCAGCAGTCAGCCTATGGCTATCTGTTTCTGCACAGTATGTTGAAGGTAAGCGATCCATAAACCTCACCTGGAACCGCCACGCCCACATCGCCATGCTGGCCTCCCTGATTCCTTCCGGAGGTTTAAATCATGATGCGGCCTGGCGCCAAGGTGAAGAAAGTTTATCTGTATC
>NZ_JACGWE010000156.1:0-253 GCF_014077575.1 Pseudomonas sp. 5Ae-yellow
CTCGGTCAGCCACCTGTTTGACGGCTTCAATTTTAAATTCTTCGGTGTAGCGTGAGTTGCTCATTGGACCTCCTGGGTGCCTCGATTATAAGGCCTGGAGGTGTCTACGAAACTAGGGGCGATTCAAGTTGCACCCTGAAAACCCAGTGCACGCCAAGCACAAATCGTCGGGTAAGGCGCTGGGAACATGAAGCTGTGCTGGAGGAAGTGCAACGCCAGCTGAATCAAGCACCGGAGATGATGAGGGTTCGAA
>NZ_JACGWE010000139.1:0-571 GCF_014077575.1 Pseudomonas sp. 5Ae-yellow
TAGTCGCCGCGATGCTCTTGCACCATCCGCACGGCTCGTTCACGGACTTCAGGGGAAAACTTGTTTGTCTTGTTCATGGCTTCATCTTCTCAGGAGTTGAAGCCTCCGCGAAACCCGGGGCGGTTCATAAATACACATTTAACTCACTTAAGACATTGATATTGTGGGTGTTACACTTATTCGCTGGGAGCAAACGGCCCTGAATTTAATGTTTCACTTCATAGTTAGCCGCGAAGTATACTGCTTTAAATAACGGCGACTAATCATATCCATCGTAAAGTGCTCTCTAGTACAGTTCGCTGCAGCCTCATCCAATGCAGCTCGGTCGGCTTGAGACAAAGACAGCGTGTCGTTCCGCTTTACTTCCAGAGTCACCGAAGATCTGCAGGTATCATCCGATCATTATTGCGTAACAATTAGCTCGCATCCCCACGTCCGGTGTTACGTAAGCGATCCATAAACCTCACCTGGAACCGCCACGCCCACATCGCCATGCTGGCCTCCCTGATTCCTTCCGGAGGTTTAAATCATGATGCGGCCTGGCGCCAAGGTGAAGAAAGTTTATCTGTAT
>NZ_JACGWE010000171.1:0-208 GCF_014077575.1 Pseudomonas sp. 5Ae-yellow
CGTCAAGCGCTTATACCAAAACCCCCGATCTGGAAACAGGTCGGGGGTTTTACTTTGTGCGCGGGAAAAGCCGCAAGCTCAAAGCTAGAAGCTAGAAGCTAGAAGCTAGAAGCTAGAAGCTAGAAGCCCAAGCCCAAGCCCAAGCGGGCTATAGCCACGCTGCGGCTGCTTGCAGATTAAAGCCAAAACCTATTGACCTGCCCTAGGC
>NZ_JACGWE010000160.1:0-252 GCF_014077575.1 Pseudomonas sp. 5Ae-yellow
AGCAACTCTACGTCGCATCCTAGGATTATGGAACCGCTCGATGTATTCAAATAGGTCTGCTCTTGCCTCGTCTTGAGTACGGTAACGTCGGTGATGTACTCGCTCTCGCTTCAGCATCCCAAAGAAGGGCGGCGGCAAAAACTGAGTGCAACACCTGACCTTTCCGGTACGGTGCTGCCCTATGTCTTATTCCGAACTCAGCGTTGCAGAGCGTGCCACCATTCAAGTTAGTCATGCCCAAGGCCTCAGCTT
>NZ_JACGWE010000167.1:0-229 GCF_014077575.1 Pseudomonas sp. 5Ae-yellow
AAATCGCCACCCTAAGCGAGGTGTCAGATGACCAGGAAACGACGCACTTTTTCACCCGAGTTCAAGCAGGAGGCAGCCAGCCTGGTGCTTGATCAAGGATATAGCATTCCCCAGGCTTGTACTTCTCTCGGCGTGGGAGAAAGCGCTCTTCGCCGCTGGGTCGATCAGTTGTCGCAGGAGCGTCAGGGTGTCACGCCCAAGGGCAAAGCCCTGACGCCAGAGCAACGCA
>NZ_JACGWE010000157.1:0-253 GCF_014077575.1 Pseudomonas sp. 5Ae-yellow
AATTACATTGAGATGTTTTATAACCCAAGGCGCCGGCACGGCACGAGTGGTGACCTGTCACCGGTCGAGTACGAAAAGCGTCATTACCAGAGTCTGGCGAGTGTCTAGAATACTGGGGGCGATTCACTCTTCACCCTTGAAGTAGCCTCGGTCAGCCACCACGGACAGCGTTTCTGTCCCCATCGCCTCGCGGGCTTGCTTGGCCATTGGGCTGAGCTGGTCTCGGTCGGATCCGACGTTGGTCACCTCATGC
>NZ_JACGWE010000150.1:0-335 GCF_014077575.1 Pseudomonas sp. 5Ae-yellow
TGCCTGTCACGACGCAAACATCACGGCCTATGTGCCTAAGCCAATGACTTCAAGCGCCAAGGCTGATGGCCGATTCAACAAAGATGCCTTCGTGTATGACTCGACAAAAAACGAATACACATGCCCGGCGGGAGAGGCTCTGATTTGGCGGTTCTCCAGCGTTGAGAAAGGCATGAATATGCACTGTTACTGGAGTTCAAAATGCCAGAGTTGCACCCTGAAAACCCAGTGCACGCCAAGCACAAATCGTCGGGTAAGGCGCTGGGAACATGAAGCTGTGCTGGAGGAAGTGCAACGCCAGCTGAATCAAGCACCGGAGATGATGAGGGTTCGAA
>NZ_JACGWE010000107.1:0-1375 GCF_014077575.1 Pseudomonas sp. 5Ae-yellow
CGGCGAGCTGGAGCAGTTCGGGGTTGGGTTTACTGCGTTTCGTGCGTTTGTTGATGGTCATAGTGACTCCAGGAGGAGAGGCAGTATCCTGCCGTTTCACCGGTTACACAATTTTTAGGACACCCTCCTCGGTGACGTCTGTCAAAACACCACGCCAGCCCAGAAATATACCCGTAGCTGAGTACAGGCTCTTGCCAGCCATGACCAGGTAGGCAACCCCTTTCGGAGTGGTCATGGTCAGTCTCATATCGCGGAAAGGCTGGCCCTCACCCGAGAGTATTTGTAGACGCTCAGCGTCATCCGGGCACCGCTCTGCCAGCAACGCCTGGAAACTGTGCTGGTTATCTTCATTCTGTTTCAGTCCCAGGACGTCGGTGAGGCGATTGGAAACATGGTTGAGCTTGCCGACGATATCGGTTTCCCAGAGCGCGTCGCCAGCGTTGTGCTCAAAATCCTGCAGCAACACAGCGAGGGCTTGCTCCTGTCGCTCCGAGCGCGCATTAGCCGCGATCAGATCGGTTGACTTGCGCCAGGCGCTCAAGGAACCAACCAGCACCATGGGTGAGTAGATGCACACCAGCAGGGCTACGCCAAGAGAGGCCAGATGTCCGGTTAACCACAAGGCCCCAACCGACGCAAAGGAGTAGATAAGGGTGTAGCAAATACTCGCATAGGGCAGCGGGCTAAGGACGAAGCTTCCGGCGCTGATCATACCGGTCACAATGGTTGCGAAGGCCATCTGCTGGCCTCTGGACGCGTCAGGAAACCAGATAAGTATCATGCATGCCCAAAGTGCGGCCAGGGAGGATGAGTAGATCGTTGCTCTATGTGCGCTTTTGGATGAAGCATAGACAACCGGGTTCTTGCGGATACGGTACCAGCCCTTGCAGGAGATCAGGCACAAGCAGGTAAGCGCGGCAAGCCATATCCATTGCCCTAGCGGAATATTGGGTGCGTAGGCAATAAGGAGACAGCAGCCACTACCTATATTCGCTAGCATCATCGGCAGTGTGACGCGCGTCACGGAGGTGACTTGAGCCCCGCGCAGGCGAGCCATATCGGTGTCATCTGACGAGTACATCGTCGAGATGTCAGCGAACAGCTGACGAATGTTGGCAATTTGATCGTTCAAATAGGGACGCCCGTCTCATTGATCCAGCATGATTTATAGCGCGATATTAGCAGAGCTATAGGTACCAGGGCTTGGATAAAACGCTTTATGGATTAAACAATCGGGTGCTAAAAAAGGGTTCATCGCATTTTACCGGGAAACGCTGCTTTGATTTTCAAGAAGAAGTAGTTGTTATCCCGGTAACCGTAAGCCATTCGTTTGATGACCTTGATCTTGTTGTTCATGCCTTCCAGAACACTGGTG
>NZ_JACGWE010000084.1:0-3760 GCF_014077575.1 Pseudomonas sp. 5Ae-yellow
TTACATTGAGATGTTTTATAACCCAAGGCGCCGGCACGGCACGAGTGGTGACCTGTCACCGGTCGAGTACGAAAAGCGTCATTACCAGAGTCTGGCGAGTGTCTAGAATACTGGGGGCGATTCAAACATGAAAAATGAGGGAAACAGTGTCTAAAGTTTTACTGTTCACGCCGAAGCACGAGCGCGATTGCCTCAAAAATCTCGCCGATTTCGTGTTTATGTGTCGCTATAAGTTGACAGTTTTTGGCAAAGATTTGGATTGGGATGCTGAAAATTGGCCGGGCGTAGCAAATTTCACAGTGATTGGTGCTCGTAGCAGGGGCTATAGTCCAGCGCACATACTCAATGAAGAAATCCTACCGTTCGCTAAAGCCTATCTTAGATACCAGCAAGGACATAATCCTACCAAACTAAAAAACGAGCTAAAGGCAATTCGCTGTATCGAAAAGGCGCTTCTTCAAACGAGGGGCTGCGCTAATATCACTTTGGTCGACGTCCAAGTGTTAGATATCGCTGCGGAAGTCGCGAGTAGTTATGAATCCACCGCGTATCAGGCAGGCTCTCAGCTGGTAAAACTTGTCAGCTTTTTAAATGAATCTGGAATCGTGCCCAGATATATCACGTGGAAAAATCCGTTTTCAAAACCTAGAGAGCTGGATAGAACTGACGCAGAGTCAAAGAGAATGCGTGCAGAGAAGATTCCAGCCGACCAATACCTTGAATTCATGGCAGAGATGTTTGCTAACGATCTAGAGAGCCCTCGGGACCGTTTCACTACTGCCATTTTTGCGCTCCTCATGTGTGCCCCATCCAGAATTTCTGAAGTTCAGTTATTGCCCGTCAATTGTGTGCATAAAGAGATAGACAGTAAGGGTATTGAGCGAACAGGCTTACGCTGGTGGGCGGGTAAGGGGTTCGGGTTTGACATCAAATGGGTACCAACAGCTTTTACTGACATTGCCATAGAAGGCATTCGCAGGCTGGCCTGTCTCTCGGAGCCAGGCCGACGGTTAGCGAAATATTACGAGGGGAACCCAGATAAGTTCTATAGACATGACGGTTGTCCGAATGTCGATGAGCATGAGCCGCTGACATTGACGCAAACAGAGGCTGCGCTTGGACTTAAACCTAATAACGGGAATTCAGTTAGACCGTTTTTTAAGAATTATGAGCCTTATCATCAGCTCAGAGAGTCCGGGAGACCGCTAACCCTTTCGTTTCTACACGAGTTTTGCTTAAACCAGCTCCCCAAAAACTGGCCGTGGTTAAGCAAGGATCTCGGTATCAAGTACTCGGAGGCGATTTGTTGCTTCCGCGCTCATGAGCTCCGGCCAGACTTGAACACTAGTCCTATCCTTCTGTGGGTACCTGATAATAATGTGTTTACTAATGACCTGAAAATAGTCGCAGGACGTCGCAAGAAGAGTATTTGGCAGCGCCATGGTTACCAAAACACCGACTCCTCCCCTATTCGAATGACCTCCCATCAAATCAGGCATTTTTTGAATACAGCGGCTCAGCGAGGTGATCTTGGACAGCTTGATGTAGCGAAATGGTCAGGCAGGGTAAACATCGGTCAAAATGCAGTTTATAACCATATGACTGATAGCGAGTACCTCGCTTCTGCTCAAGAAGCCGGAATCGGCAGCAATTTGGCAG
The DNA here is from genome assembly GCF_014077575.1 of Pseudomonas sp. 5Ae-yellow. Taxonomy (NCBI): domain Bacteria; kingdom Pseudomonadati; phylum Pseudomonadota; class Gammaproteobacteria; order Pseudomonadales; family Pseudomonadaceae; genus Pseudomonas; species Pseudomonas sp. 5Ae-yellow. The sequence continues at coordinate 1,660 of NZ_JACGWE010000084.1, forward strand.
CTAAAATAAGGGCTAATCTGCCAGTCACCTTGAGCGATCTGCAGGCAACGGGTGAGGGGATAGCGCACGTAACAGAGTTCGGATACTGCGTGCACGATTTTTCCATGGTTCCGTGTCAGAAGCACCGTGACTGTTTGAACTGCAGTGAGCAGGTATGCATCAAAGGCGACACTGAGAAACTAGAGCGACTCAAGCTGCAACGTGAAAATATCGCCCTACAGCTGCACAAATCCCAGACCGCCTCGAGCGAAGGAATTTATGGAGCTGACAGATGGACCCAGCATCAGCTTAGAAGCTTAGCGAGGGCCGACGAGCTTATCCAGGTGCTGGAATCACCTCAAACTCCTGACGGAGCTGCAATCTGGCTAAATAATGAGCAGGAACACAGCCAGCTTAAGCGAGCGATAGCAGCTCAAACTTCGCCAACTAAAACGATTCAATCAAAGGCGCCGGAACTCGATGAGATCCGTTTATTGTTACAGGAGCAATAGATATGGCGAAACATCTTACCGGTAAGGATATCGATGCTTTCGTCACGCTGATTGATAGCTGGGAGGGCAAGCTTACGTGGGAGACGCTGTGCGATGAAGGGGCGAAAATAGTCGGTTTACGCCCAACGCGACAAACCCTGAACTCTCATGCAAAGATTAAAGACGCTTACCTAGCCCGAAAAGGGCAGATAAAAGCAGGCGCTGTTTTTTCGAAAAGGCCCGCTAGTTTAAATATTGCAGGTCAGAGAATCCGAAGGCTTGAGGGCGAAAATAACCGGCTGAAGGCTGAAAATGATAGGCTGCTGGAGCGGTTCGTCAGGTGGCAATACAACGCATATAAGCACGGAATGTCGAAGGAAGCCTTAGAAGCGTCGCTACCCTTTGTAAATCGTGATTCGTCAGAAAAGCGCAGACCTTAGGCGCGCTATGGGCGATACACGTCTGCCTCAAAATCAAGGCCGGCACTCTCGTGTGTAAGGCATTTATCCAAGAGTAAATGATGACTCTACCCCATTGTAGTGGTCAACTGATACCGGACAGTATTTTAAGTTTTTCTTCCGCCGCTACCGGCGATACACCACCGTTGAACGTATGCGGTCGTTGCTCGTTGTAATAGCCCATTAGGTAGTCAGCAATATCCCTTTGCGCTTCGTACATGTTTCGATAGCCGAAGGCGGGTATCCACTCCGATTTCAGGCTTCTGAACAGCCTTTCCATCGGGGCATTATCCCAACAGTTTCCACGCCGGCTCATGCTCTGCTGCATGCGGTATCTCCAGATCCGCTGGCGGAACTTACGGCTTGCGTACTGGCTTCCCTGGTCCGAGTGGAACATGACCTTGTCCGGCCTACCACGCTGTTCCCAGGCGTGATCCAGCGCTTTTACAACAAGGTCTGCATCTGGTCTGGCTGACATGGCCCAGCCAACGACACGGCGCGCATACAGATCCAGCACTACAGCAAGATAACTCCAGGCCTGACCGGTCCATACATAGGTAATGTCGCCACACCAGACTTGATCAGGTTGATCGACCACAAACTCCCGGGCCAAATGGTTCGGAATATCGATCCGCTCGACCGTCGCCTGTTTGTAAGCATGAGGCCCTGGCTGTTTGCAAATCAGCCCCAGCTCGCTCAGCAGACGCCGCACCTTGAAGCGCCCAGCAGCTATGCCTTCCTCGCTGAGCAGACCCACCATGGTCCGGCTACCGGCAGAGCTCCGGCTCTTCGAAAACAGCCGGTTTACTTTTGCTTTCAAGGCAAGCCGTTCAATATCTATCCGACCCCGGCGTTGCCGGTAATCGTAATAGCTTGAACGACTAACATCGAACGCTGCGCAGACCATCTCGACAGGCATTTGCTCACTCAACTGGTCTATCAGCGCGTACGATTCATTTCGTCCGACATCAAGAGAGCGGTAGCCTTTTTTAATATAGTTTTCTCCATCTCAAGGCGCTTACAGCGAGCCTCGAGCTCCTGGATCTTGCGTTGCTCTGGCGTCAGGGCTTTGCCCTTGGGCGTGACACCCTGACGCTCCTGCGACAACTGATCGACCCAGCGGCGAAGAGCGCTTTCTCCCACGCCGAGAGAAGTACAAGCCTGGGGAATGCT
>NZ_JACGWE010000102.1:0-1617 GCF_014077575.1 Pseudomonas sp. 5Ae-yellow
CTTCATACACGATCTGACGCGCTACCGGGGCTGACCTTGGCAAATGTTCGGGAAATCGCCTCGCCCAAGAGCGCTGTGCTTAGGCCTCCAACATACGGAAAGTGTTTTTACACACTCTGGGCCAGAAGCTGCCACTCAGGACCATCCTGTCCGGTTGGCAAAAGCGGCTTCGCCGAAGCCGGCCAGTGGCTTATGGGGCCTCAGGCTGAATCAATGTGGAAATCATATGCTTGATGGTTAGGTTAGCCAGTTTTGCTCCTAATCCGGAGAAATTATCTTGGTTGGGCCTGACATGGATCGCATCATTATAGATTACCGCCAGCAAAAAATAGATTTCAGGGACGGCGGCTCCCGCAGACTGAGCGAATTGTAATTTGTTGACGGTTTTGTGTGTTGATAGGAACCTTTCTTGGAACTCTTCCGCCAATAAATCGAAGCTTAATTGCTCTACCTGTCGGCGCACGCCACTGCAAACCGCAAGGGGGTCGAAACCCTTACCTTCAACATATCTCTGCATATGATTGGCACAATGTACTGAAAATTGAGACGCCGTGGCCAGCCCAGCGGGGAGCCCAAGGACCTGAAACTCGTTAGATAGATCCATGTCGTCAGAGTGGAAGTGCAGGAAGTACTTCGAGATTGCATCCGATATGGTAGGATTATCTCGTTTAGAAATCATGCTTTCGACCGCTTTGTCCGCGACCTGAATTTTGTTTAGGTAGCAAACTTTCTGATCGCTAAAAGTAAAATTCCTGAAAAATCCAGGATTTAAATGAGTCATAATTAATGGGAAAATCTGGCGCCCTTCAGACTTTAATTCCGCAATCATTTGTGTCAAGTAATACTGGCAGGCAACCAGATTGGCGTCATCTAGATAGTCAAATATTTCATCAATGACTAAAATAATGGCCTTGTTTTTCTTGAGTTGCAGCTTGGCCTTTTTCAACTGAGCTACAAAGCAAATGATATCTCGCTCTCCGTTGGAAATCTGATTTGCCTTCGGAAAGGCAATCACAAGTCCATCAGCTGTTTCCTTTGGCTGAATATTACGCCAAGTGCCTTTCAGCGCAGAGAAGTCCTCAACGTAGGCCGCTTTTTCGAACGCGTAATTAGCGCGCTTCCCTGCCCTATTAAAGGCTGCCTTGTCGCTGGCGTGAATATCACCAATCTGCAAGGCCGCGAGGATGGCCTCAATTTTCGAAGCATAGTTTAATCCGGATTCCGCGAAGGCTGCCAAAATGCCGCTAACAAAGTCAATGGCTGACACCGCTTGTATTGCTTCATCCTCAACACTGGCAAGAATTTTATCCGAACTTCCAGTTCTGGCGTTGATCTCATCTTGTATAGCTTTTATAGCCTTCTTAACACCGGCCTGATCCTGTTTAGTAAAATCGACCTGATTCCAAATTTTGGCCATCGCGCGGTTGTCGACGAGAAGGTTGGAAATGTTTGGCAATACCTTCCCATTTTTCCCGAAGCCACCTTTTGCTACTGACCTTTCCCCCAAATTCCACGCCATGAACTCGATGAGATTTCCAGCTAACCTAGCAAGATGGAGATCTCGATATGAAGAAGACGCGATACACCGAAGAGCAGATCATCGGCGCTATCAAGGAG
>NZ_JACGWE010000170.1:0-214 GCF_014077575.1 Pseudomonas sp. 5Ae-yellow
AAAAAGGAAGCGGTATGCGCGATTAAGTTGAAGAATTCCAGTGTGTTGGCAGTGATTCCGGGGGAACGTGACCGACGATTCCGGCATCGTGACCGGTGATTCCGGGATATCACCCAAAATCGGTCACGATAAAACGGAATGAGCGGTCACGTTAGCCCGGAACAGGCGGTCACGTTCAAACGGAATGGGCGGTCACGATGGGCCGGAATATGCA
>NZ_JACGWE010000161.1:0-252 GCF_014077575.1 Pseudomonas sp. 5Ae-yellow
AGTCGCCGCGATGCTCTTGCACCATCCGCACGGCTCGTTCACGGACTTCAGGGGAAAACTTGTTTGTCTTGTTCATGGCTTCATCTTCTCAGGAGTTGAAGCCTCCGCGAAACCCGGGGCGGTTCACGGCGCCTACGCACTGTGAGTGCTGGACGGCGTGAGCGCTACCCAGCTGACCTTAGTATCCACCTGCGCCCACCTGAGGTAGAAGACCGCCTTGTTCCAGGGCACTGGGAAAGCGACTTGATCATG
>NZ_JACGWE010000100.1:0-1901 GCF_014077575.1 Pseudomonas sp. 5Ae-yellow
TGGCGAGATAGCGCGATGGCTTCGCGCTTGAATTCAGGGCTGTATTTTCTGCGTTTGGACATGAACACTCCTTTGGCACATTGTGCCTCTTTTCAAGAGTGTCCGCAGTAACGGGGTAGAACCCACCCAACATTTATACAAGGAAGACACATGGCCCGAAAAATGGTAAGAATCATTATCCCGACGATGGTCTTCGGTGAGAGTGTTTGGCTCGAAGGCGTTGCCATAAACCTACCCCTGCAATTTTTCAGCACCTGAACGGCGACTTGAAAAACAAACTTGAGCGCGACTATTAGGCGACAATAACCAGGGTGAAAAAAGTATCTCAATAGTCTATCCATCATAATATGGGCTATTTCTCTGCTATAACGCAGTGTGGTCCCGCTAACAGCCATCCCGGACGAGCGGCCTGTTTAAAACAAAATATTCCTGCGCCTAGGAATCGCACAATCTACTATAACCACGAGTCTAAAATGAAAGATGTAACTCAGGAAAATACACAGTCGGTTGATAGCTACTCGGAGCGTCTAAACCGCGAGTGCTATTGCGTAACCCTTGATCGTACAGCCCTCAAAGAGAGCTTTGAACATCAATTTGCAGCCGCTGGATACGTGCCGTCGATCACTCCTGAATTCCATCAGCTTTTTTCAAACACGCCGGTCTTCGTCCCCCAGTCCGACATCAAAGCGATGGAACGAATCGTTGAAGCGATCGAATCAACCGCAGAGCTTTCGTCCTATCGAGAACGCGTTCTGTCCTGGGCGCCGGAAATTGCAGGCTTCGATCCAGGTCCCATAGGGGCGTTCATGGGCTATGACTTTCACTTGGGCAAAGACGGTCCTCAACTGATCGAGATCAATACCAATGCCGGCGGCGCATTTCTGAACTCGGTGCTAGCTCGGGCTCAACACCGATGCTGTAAACCATCTCAACAGACCGCAGCAACCACACAGGCGCTGGATGGATTTGAGACTGCTGTGTTCGATATGTTTCGACAGGAGTGGCAAAGGCAACGGGCTGACTCGATGCCCAAAAGCATGGCCATCGTGGACGAAGCCCCGGAGACCCAGTTTATGTTCACTGAATTCCAACTGGCCCGACAGCAACTTCAAGCCAGAGGAATTAATACCCTGATATTGGACCCATCGGAGCTTGAATATGTCGATGGTGCATTGGTTGCACAAGGAAAGCGCATCGACATGGTGTACAACCGACTAGTGGACTTCGCACTGGAAGCCCCAGCTCATGAGGCGCTCAGACGTGCGTACGTCGACGGCGCAGTGGTGGTAACGCCAAACCCCCGTGTGCACGCACTGATGGCCGACAAACGAAATCTTATCCTACTCTCCGACCCCTCGACCCTTCGCGACTGGGGACTCAGCGAAGTTCAAGCCCGATATCTGGAGAGCTCCATACCCAAGACCCGGCTGGTTACAGCAAGCGACGCAGGGGAACTGTGGGGTTCCCGGCGTGAACTTTTCTTCAAGCCGGTTGCCGGCCATGGCAGCAAGGGCGTATACCGCGGCGACAAGTTGACCCGGCGTGTTTTCGACAACATTTTGCAAGGCGACTATATCGCGCAGAAATTCGTCCCGGCGGGGGAACGAGCCATGAGAGTTGACGGCACTGTAACCACTAGGAAAGTCGATATTCGCCTTTACACCTACGGCGGAAAAACTTTGCTCATCGCTGCACGGGTATACCAGGGCCAAACCACTAACTTCCGCACGCCTGGCGGTGGCTTTGCACCCGTGTTTCAGGTGTGATTTTTTACCTTGGCGGCGGCAAAAACTGAGTGCAACACCTGACCTTTCCGGTACGGTGCTGCCCTATGTCTTATTCCGAACTCAGCGTTGCAGAGCGTGCCACCATTCAAGTTAGTCATGCCCAAGGCCTCAGCT
>NZ_JACGWE010000147.1:0-430 GCF_014077575.1 Pseudomonas sp. 5Ae-yellow
AGCCCGACCTGGAAGACTACGACTACCCCGGCCGCTTCACCGACCGCGAGCGTGGCAAACAGCTCAGCCAGATCAACCTCGAACGCCACCGCGCCGAACAGCAACTGGCCGACGGCCTGAGCGACCAGCCGCAACTACGCAGCGGCCACTTCATGCCGCTCAGTGGCCACGCCCGCGCTGACTGGAACGACCTCTGGCTGCTGACTGAAATCCACCACGAAGGCAAACAGCCACAAGTGCTGGAAGAAGGCGTCACCAGCGATGTCAAAACCAGTGACGGCTTCACCCAGGGTTACCGTAACCACTTCAAGGCCACACCCTGGCAGATCATCTGGCGCCCACAGCTCAACCACATCAAACCCAAAGTCCTCGGCAGCCAAAGCGCCGTGGTCACCGGCCCGCAGGGCGAAGAGATTCACTGCGACCAGTA
>NZ_JACGWE010000143.1:0-534 GCF_014077575.1 Pseudomonas sp. 5Ae-yellow
TGTCGTGGCGTTCGTTGCCGACGCGCACCGTCTGGTCGTGCTCGATGTTTTCGTCCCAGTCTTTCTGCGCGTGCAGGTAGATCTGTTCTTCGCCCTTTTTGTCCTCGATGCGCAGTTCGTTGTAACCACCGCCACCGGGGCTGCTGAGAGTTTTGAATACGCTGCGGGTTTTGTGCGCAGGCAATTCATACGGGACTTCGTGTTCCTTGTGGTACAGGCAACCGGTGACCAGCGGTTGGTCGGGGTCGCCCTCCAGGAAGGTGATGAGTACTTCCATGCCGACTCGGGGGATGGCAACGCCGCCGTAGCGGTCGCCCGCCCAGCTGGAGGCGACACGCAGCCAGCAGCTGGTTCTGTCATCGGCTTGGCCTTCACGGTCCCAGTGGAACTGCACTTTGATGCGGCCGTACTGGTCGCAGTGAATCTCTTCGCCCTGCGGGCCGGTGACCACGGCGCTTTGGCTGCCGAGGACTTTGGGTTTGATGTGGTTGAGCTGTGGGCGCCAGATGATCTGCCAGGGTGTGGCCTTGAAGT
>NZ_JACGWE010000163.1:0-250 GCF_014077575.1 Pseudomonas sp. 5Ae-yellow
CCATTGGCCAGACAGCCCCGAGCTTCATGTGAGTCACGAAAGCATCTACTTGGCAATCTACGCGCACCCTCGGGGTGAGTTGAAACGACAACTGATCAGCTATCTGCGTCAAGGCCACGGTAAACGGCGCCTACGCACTGTGAGTGCTGGACGGCGTGAGCGCTACCCAGCTGACCTTAGTATCCACCTGCGCCCACCTGAGGTAGAAGACCGCCTTGTTCCAGGGCACTGGGAAAGCGACTTGATCATG
>NZ_JACGWE010000164.1:0-250 GCF_014077575.1 Pseudomonas sp. 5Ae-yellow
GTATTCGTTTTTTGTCGAGTCATACACGAAGGCATCTTTGTTGAATCGGCCATCAGCCTTGGCGCTTGAAGTCATTGGCTTAGGCACATAGGCCGTGATGTTTGCGTCGTGACAGGCAAGGATCTCTTCACCCTTGAAGTAGCCTCGGTCAGCCACCACGGACAGCGTTTCTGTCCCCATCGCCTCGCGGGCTTGCTTGGCCATTGGGCTGAGCTGGTCTCGGTCGGATCCGACGTTGGTCACCTCATGC
>NZ_JACGWE010000131.1:0-686 GCF_014077575.1 Pseudomonas sp. 5Ae-yellow
AAGCCCAAGCCCAAGCGGGCTATAGCCACGCTGCGGCTGCTTGCAGATTAAAGCCAAAACCTATTGACCTGCCCTAGGCAAACGCCACTCTCTTCCAGCTTCCAGCTTCCAGCTTCCAGCTTCCAGCGAGCTTAGCCTCGATTCATCAGATCACTCAGAGCTGAGAGAATCTGCTGGGTATTTGACGGGCTTCTGCCTGGAGCCCCGGCACAGTGCCCCCAGTCCGATTCCAATAAGCTGAATGTGGCTGATGATATCTGATCTGCTTCGCTTTTCGCGTCTTCCTGGGTGAAGTACAAGTCTGTGCTGCCGGGCATGATCAGGCTGTGTGCTTGTATCGCGCCCAAAGCGGCTTGCATGTCACCGCCGAATCTTGGGTTGTTGCTAATGTCTGCGCTCTGCCAGGTGTATAGCATTGCTAGTAGGTCATTCGCATCCTGTTGTAGATGGTCTTCTTCCCAGAACCTCAGTAGTGCCTCAATTGAGTCAAAGCCCAATTCCTTATAGGTTTGGTTGCGGAAGAACGCTTGGCTATACGCCCAGCCGGCATATACACGACCGGGTTCTACCCCGTTTCCACGGACGGTTATAAAACAGCTAAGAGCTTTTGATCCTGCGCAGCAACTCTACGTCGCATCCTAGGATTATGGAACCGCTCGATGTATTCAAATAGGTCTGCTCTTGCC
>NZ_JACGWE010000108.1:0-1363 GCF_014077575.1 Pseudomonas sp. 5Ae-yellow
AGGCAAGAGCAGACCTATTTGAATACATCGAGCGGTTCCATAATCCTAGGATGCGACGTAGAGTTGCTGCGCAGGATCAAAAGCTCTTAGCTGTTTTATAACCGTCCGTGGAAACGGGGTAGAACCCAACCGACGTCATTGAAGTGGCGGTGCGCCGATTAAGGGCAAAGATAGATGATAACTTTGAACCCAAACTGATAAGGACGGGGCGTGGCATGGGCTACGTAATAGACGACTCGGAGGTCTAATAGGTGCAGGTCTCACTCACGAAGCGACTGAGTATCATGTTTATGCTCGCTGTTGTTGGCGTACTGGCGGTTGCTGGGCTGTCCTTCAGGCAATTGACCCTGCATCATTTTGAAGAAGTAGACAGACAGATTTTAGAGGAAAAAATGACTGCTGCTGAGCAAATTCTGCGAACAGCGGGGCAGGGCGTCTTTTAATGCTGCTTTCCCAGAGCTGAAAGCCTTGCTTGGTGGCCATCAGGACTTGTATGTGGTGATCGAAGACCCGAGTGGGTAGATTCTGTTCAGCGAAGCTGGGCTTAATGGTTTACACGATCATCTGAAGCCTTTCCGGCACCAAAGCGCCTAAGAGTTAAAAACAGCCGGAAAGGTTTGGCGTGCCAGCAAGAAACGTGTCGACATAAATGGCCAAGAGCCAGTGACGATTCTATTGATGCTCGACATTACTGCACTTAAAGCCTTCTTCAGCACGCTGGCTAATTGGTTGTGGACAGGATTATTTATTTTTGCTTTTGTTGGCGCGTTGCTGGGTTGGTTGCTAGCACGGGCTGGGCTGAGGCCGTTGAAAGAAGTAACCAACGTATTCTCTTCTATCTCGGAAAAGTCACTGGAAGATCGTATTTCGACCCAAAATATTCCTGTTGAATTGCGTGATATGACCGCTGCATTCAACGGTATGCTCGCGCGCTTGGAGAGTGCCTTTGTAAAGCTCAGCCATTTTTCAGCTGACATAGCACATGAGCTGCGTACACCGTTGACTAATCTAATTACGCATACCGAAGTTGTATTGACCCGGGCGAGAACGGCTGACGATTATAAGGAAAACCTCTACGCGAATCTTGAAGACTTGCGGCGCATGTCCAGAATGATCGATGACATGTTGTTCCTAGCCAAAGCCAGTAATGGCTTGGTTATTCCGCAACAACGGCTCATCGCGCTCGAGCAGCTTTGTGCGAGCGTGCTTGAGTACTATCAATTTGAGGCGGAAGAACGTAAGCGATCCATAAACCCCGTATTGCGATGATCGTTGCAGATCAGTAAGCAACCGGGCCGCAGCGCCAAGGCAGCAGCGCTTCGTAGTCCTCGGCGGACGCTGCCAGCGGCAGCCGTTCCATTAC
>NZ_JACGWE010000166.1:0-237 GCF_014077575.1 Pseudomonas sp. 5Ae-yellow
AACGGCCTGTACAAGGCCGAAGTGATCCACAGACGCTCGTGGCGCAATCGTGAGCAGGTGGAACTGGCCACGCTCCAATGGGTGCATTGGTTCAATCACCAGCGACTGCTCGAACCCATCGGATATATACCGCCCGCAGAGGCTGAGGCAAACTACTATCGGCAACTAGCCAGTCAGGCTTCCAAGGTGGCGGCTTGACTTAAACCAAACAGCCTCCGCGAAACCCGGGGCGGTTCA
>NZ_JACGWE010000141.1:0-545 GCF_014077575.1 Pseudomonas sp. 5Ae-yellow
CGATAAAGATCTTCTCGCCAGCCCGGTGGACCTGTCGCATGCTGCGGCGCTGCCGGCCACGCCAGAGCCGGTAGTGGTGGCAGTACTGGCTGTAGCGATACGCCTTGTCGCCGTGGCGTTCTACGTACTCGGCCCAGAGCAGTTGCAGGGTGACGCCCTTGGTCTTGAGCTCTTGATGAACCTGGAAGTAATCGGGCTCGGCAAAGCGTGACGGTGGCGCCTTGGCCGGGAACAGCAGCGCGTACAGCCGAACCTCGTCCAGGTCCTTCGGCAGTGGCCAGGTAACGCCCTGGACCTGGGCCAGGCTGACGTACTTGCCGACGACGCCCTTGGAGAGTCCGCAGGCACGAGCAATGCGCTCGTGACTGAGACCGGCTTCGTATTTGAGGCGCAAGACCTCGGTGATCTGTCGCATGGAAATCCTCGCAGCCGGCATCCGCTCTTCCTCGTGGAAAAAGGAAGCGGTATGCGCGATTAAGTTGAAGAATTCCAGTGTGTTGGCAGTGATTCCGGGGGAACGTGACCGACGATTCCGGCATCGTGAC
>NZ_JACGWE010000144.1:0-503 GCF_014077575.1 Pseudomonas sp. 5Ae-yellow
CTCGGTCAGCCACCTGTTTGACGGCTTCAATTTTAAATTCTTCGGTGTAGCGTGAGTTGCTCATTGGACCTCCTGGGTGCCTCGATTATAAGGCCTGGAGGTGTCTACGAAACTAGGGGCGATTCAGGCATCCCAACCAGCTTTAGCTTCGGGAAGGCTCATAGATTTGAGTATAAGGAGGACCACCCCGCTAATAATAAGAGCTAGACCGATTCCTTTTTGTATACATGCTCGACTCATGATTTATTAACTTAACATTTGGTTGAATGGCGGGGTTTAGCCCGTCCCAGTGAACGAAGCGAACGGTTTGAATCATTTGCTATGGATGGGGAATTCATCGCAGAGGTATCTTGTTATGGATATTTGGATCCTCTAAGGAAGGTCTGAAAAAGACTTCCTGAAAAGGTAAAATGCGTCAGCGCCATTTTCGAGACCACCGCATGAAACAGATGAGCTTTGCAGACGCCGAATACGCTGGTAAACGTAAGCAGACCCGCCGTGAG
>NZ_JACGWE010000120.1:0-1193 GCF_014077575.1 Pseudomonas sp. 5Ae-yellow
TAGGGAAGGTCTGAAATACCGGCCATATGGGCGGCGATTATGACCTCGGCTCACAAAAAAAACATTTCAGGAACGATTTCATCGCCCTCAGTCGCGTTTTCAGCGCGTTGCAGCCCCTTTTCGGCCATCCAGGCCACTGTACCCAGTACTCCGGGCGGATTTATCCTGCACTTAACAGCTGTTTTCGGGCCATCCATAGGTTGGCCAGGGCGAACAAGGTATGCAACTGGGCCGTGTTCTTCGCCAGGCCCTTGTAGCGCACCTTGGTGAATCCGAACTGGCATTTGATCACTCGAAACGGATGCTCGACCTTGGCTCGTGTACTGGCTTTGGCCCGCTCGATTCGGCGCAAGCCTTTCTCGATCAGCTTGGTTTTGCTCAATGTCTTGAGCTTGCCTGGGCGCATCGCAATCGACCAGACCACCTGCTTGCGCCCTTTGTGTTCATCCCGTTTCTGAACGCCGGTATAGCCGGCGTCACCGCATACATGGGTTTCTTCGCCATGCAGAAGCTTGTCTACCTGAGTAACATCGCCCGCATTGGCCGCCGTCCCCACGAGACTGTGAACCAGCCCTGACTCAGCATCAACGCCAATGTGGGCCTTCATGCCAAAATAATACTGGTTACCCTTCTTGGTCTGATGCATCTCGGGATCGCGCTTACCTTCTTTGTTCTTGGTCGAACTGGGTGCATGAATGATGGTTGCATCGACCACGGTGCCGTGGCGCAGCATTAGCCCGTGCTCACCCAGGTAACGATTGACCACTTCGAACAACGCCGTGGACAGGCCGTAGCGTTCCAGCAGCCGACGGAAGTTGAGAATAGTGGTTTCATCCGGAATGCGATCAAGTTGAAGGCCAGCGAAGAGTCGCAAGATGGTGGTTTCATACAGCGCTTCTTCCATCGCTGGATCGCTGTACCCAAACCAGTTCTGCATCAGATGAACTCGCAGCATCGCGTCGAGCGGGTAAGCAGGTCGACCACCTTCGCCCTTGGGATAGTGCGGCTCGATCAGCGCCAGCAATGGCTTCCAGGGAACCACTTGATCCATTTCCAGCAGAAAGCGCTCACGGCGGGTCTGCTTACGTTTACCAGCGTATTCGGCGTCTGCAAAGCTCATCTGTTTCATGCGGTGGTCTCGAAAATGGCGCTGACGCATTTTACCTTTTCAGGAAGTCTTTTTCAGACCTTCC
>NZ_JACGWE010000085.1:0-3722 GCF_014077575.1 Pseudomonas sp. 5Ae-yellow
CTTGATAGCGCCGATGATCTGCTCTTCGGTGTATCGCGTCTTCTTCATATCGAGATCTCCATCTTGCTAGGTTAGCTGGAAATCTCATCGAGTTCATGGCGTGGAATTTGGGGGAAAGGTCAGTTTCCGTGAAGTATGAAACTCATTTTTTCGATTATATAGCTATCAGAGTCAACAATATCTTCACGTTTTAATTCGCCGTTACTCAACAATGAATCTATTGTCCGCGAATCATTAAAGCGGGTTCCATAAAAAAGACTACCTTCGTACAAGCCGTTAAATCTTATAGTGTTTGGGTGCGTATCACACTCCCAAAAATATTCAGAACCTCTTATTGTGCATGTCCATTTATCAACCCTATCTTCATAACCGTACTCAATCAGGGATTTCTCTAAATCAAAATCCTCTTTTTGTAATGCACCAAGGTGATGACGTGATATTAGCTGAGCTAGCGATAGTAAAACTGTGCTTTTCCCGCAACCGTTATTGCCAACTATTCCATAAACACCTTTTTCCAACGGAATTTCTATTTCGGCAAATTCAATGTGCTTAATGTTCTGAATTTTTAAGTTTATGCTATCCATTATCACGTCTTCAATTTTGGGTTTGGTTTTGAAATTGATTAAGAAAGTTTTCAGTTGTCAGGTCAGAAGAGCTCCATGGTATACACCTTGAATCCACATAACGCCCGAACTCACGGGCCAGTTTGTAGCCGCGGAGCGGCGGAGAACTAGTCCCGTGCAGTGATTGGTTAGCTGCTTTATATTATGTCTTTATCCACAGTTTGTTGGTTCAAACGGAAGCCAACTAAGAATGCTAAAGCCAATACCAAAATTAAATCCGCACCTGGAAACACTTCATTTATACCAGTCAGCTTTGATGTTTGGTAAGGCACTACAAAACACAAGGGCGCTGCCCAAAATACCGGCTTTAGTAGTAGTCTGTGCCCAGAAATGTTTTGTCCAACCCAAAATCCGACAAAACCAAGCAGGAAATAAACTGCTACGGCAATAGCTATACTAAGAAGGCCAATGGTGGCGCCGCCCTTCATGGATGGTACCACTAGAAAAAATAGCGCAGTTGCAGAGAGAACGCCTGAATAGACAAAGGTTTCTTTTGTATGAAGCATCTTCACCTCCTTATGAAGCTAACGATTAAGCTAAGGGGCTGGCTTTAGCCAGTCCCCGTGAGCGAAGCGAACGATTTGAGCGCCTTGTTAGGCGTTTACTAGCCATATATTTTTTTAGTTATTACACGCCGGCCAGCGATGTTTAACCGGAGATAAATGCGGCGCTTATTCATTGCCTTGTGTCCCCATGAAAAGCTATTAGCTCCACTGAAATTTAACGTCTTGCTTGAGTTTGGCTCTATAAGAATTTCACAGACATCTTCAGATGAATCGATCTGGGAGTCTTTTACCAGTGGCCAATAGTGAGATCTATAAAATAGCTCCCAGTAACTTAAGATAACTCGATTTCTTGTTAAGTTTCTAATGAATATATCATTGCCAATATCGGCGCGCCCTGTAAAGCTGCACCCCGTTTCAATACGGAATCTGCCATTCCATAACTCGAATAGTTTTATCAAGGCGAGTAGCGTAGACAGTCCGGCTCCCCACCAGGCGATATAGTTTTCCATGTATATCCTTGCGCCTAACAGTGATTAGATCGCACGCTGCGTTATTACGCGGTATAACATGCGCGACGAATGACTCGGTTCTTGTTTTTTATCAATTACTTGTGCGTGCTCATGCTGCTATCCCTCACGTTAAACTGCGTGCGATATAAGTCCATTATGACTGCGTGCAGGCACGACGATATGTCTCTGGCCAGCAAGTGGCAGGGCGTTTGGTTTTGTGGGTTGGGATAGTCAGGCATCCGTGCCTCCAGAAAGGGATCTGTGAAAAAGCGCTAACTGGCATAGTGCTACGCTTTGGCTGGCTTGCCAACCCTGTTTTGATCAACTGCGCTTGCGTTAATCCAAGCTGTTTTTGAGCCGAGTAGCTTTGTTATTCGGGTCAGGGAGCGCTCGCACTAGCGAAACTCGTTGGCATCACCAGCGCTGCGAGCTTTTGATGGCGTGCGACCCAACGAAACAATTACACACGAATTGCTCATTTAATTTCGCTTTGCGACATCCATAAGTGCTGTTCGCGGGTATAGCCTGCATGAACGGAATGGCGATTGGGTATGGGAACCGGGCATGGCAGACAGCGAGTTTGATTACGAGGGCACTCTGGAGGCCTGCGCGCGGGGTGATAAGGATGCGTTTCAGCGTTTGTATCAGCGCGAGGCCGGGCAGATGCTGGGGTTGGCTATTACCTTACTGGGGCGGCGTGATCAGGCTGAGGACTGTTTGCACGATGCGCTGGTGAAGGTGTGGCATAACGCTGATCGCTTTGATCGCTCGCTGGGTCAGGGACGCGCCTGGATTTATAGCATCCTGCGTTATCGGGCGCTGAATCAGCTACGCAGTCGCGGACGGTTGGTTGAGACCGACGATGACTTTATCGAGCAGATGGCTGATGACAGTGCGCAGGCAGAAGATATCGTGAGCGATCAGTCGGAAGGCCGTGAGCTGCGCCGGTGCTTGCGCCACCTGGAGCGTCCGCGTCGCCATCCGATCCTGCTGGCCTTTTATCGGGGCCTTACCCATGAACAGATTGCCAGTCGGTTGACTACGCCGCTGGGCACCATCAAGGGACGCATCCGCGCCGGTCTACGCGCATTGCAGGAGTGTTTGCAGGCATGATTCCAGAGGCAATTGAGCCGCGTCGGGCCTTGATCGGCGAGTATGTATTGGGCTTGCTCGAAGAGCCGGAAGCCAGCGCGGTGCGCGAGTTGATCGCGCATGACCGCGAGGCCGCGCGCATGGCGTTGGAGTGGGAGCAACACCTGCTCGAACTGGCAGATGAACTACCGCCGCAAACCCCTTCACTGGTGTTGTGGGAGCGCGTGCAACAGAGCCTGGGTTGGATGCCGCCATCGCGCGGCACGCCTGCTGACGGCTTTACCCGTTGGTGGAACAGCCTTGGCTTGTGGCGTCTGACCAGCGGCGCGCTTGCTTTGCTGGTACTCCTTAGCTGGCTGCCAGGTGTGCTGCGCGAAGCAGCCGTCGGCGCGAGTTTCACGGCAGTGCTGCAGGTGCCGGGGGAAAGTGCCAAGCCGGGCTGGGTGGTAACGGTCGATGGCGACGGTACCTTGAAGCTGGAGTCGCTGGTGGCGGATCAGATTCCGGCAGATCGTAGCGTACAGTTCTGGACCCTTACTGATCCCAAAGATGGCCCGCGCTCGTTGGGTTTGATCGAGCCGGGTAAAGGCACGACCCTGAGTGCTGAACAGATTGGGGCCGTGCAGGCCGGGCAGTTGTTTGAGCTGACGCTTGAGCCGTCGGGTGGGTCGCCGTTGGATCGGCCGACGGGGCCGGTTTTGTATATTGGGCGGGCGGTGCTTATTGCGGGTAACTAGCTTGGGCTTCTCGGGGAGTTGGCGGATTTAAGTCGGGTTATTGAGGGTAATGTCACGTGCGCCTTTCGCCTGGCTGGCGAGTTACTTTTGTTTGCGTGGCCAAACAAAAGTAACCAAAAAAAAGGCCACCTGTATGATTCAAAAACATAGGTAACACATCATTTCAAATACATGGGTTACACTTTTAACGTCCAATACGGAGTTAGATTCCCACCGGCTTTGCGCTGATCAAAGCCACCAAGCCTGACAGGCCCA
>NZ_JACGWE010000151.1:0-288 GCF_014077575.1 Pseudomonas sp. 5Ae-yellow
AGCATTGGCGCTACTCCAGCGCGCGGAACTATGCGGGGCTAGAGGGGCTGATCGAGATTGATCGCTGGGACTGAGTGGACGCGGAGCGTCTCAGGCTGCATTCCCACGCGGAGCGTGGGAACGATCATCTGAATCCGGTGAAACGCGGCTATGTGGATACACCTGAGCATTGGCGCTACTCCAGCGCGCGGAACTATGCGGGGCTAGAGGGGCTGATCGAGATTGATCGCTGGGACTGAGTGGACGCGGAGCGTCTCAGGCTGCATTCCCACGCGGAGCGTGGGAACG
>NZ_JACGWE010000081.1:0-4845 GCF_014077575.1 Pseudomonas sp. 5Ae-yellow
CGCTTCATACACGATCTGACGCGCTACCGGGGCTGACCTTGGCAAATGTTCGGGAAATCGCCTCGCCCAAGAGCGCTGTGCTTAGGCCTCCAACATACGGAAAGTGTTTTTACACACTCTGGGCCGAAAGAAGACGGTCCACTCCAGCTCTCAGCACGCCTGCGGCAATTCGCTGAGCCGCCAACATTCGACAGCTTGGAATCGCGTTGCGATGTGTCGGGTGACAGCTTGGATGGGTATCAGGATAGGCCGTGCACAGCAGCAGGCGCGCTGTTGCCTTGGTGCGGTCTAAGGGAGACAGGATTGGCTGCGAATCGCTTTTGGCAATTCTTGGAGCGTTGCGCCGTCGCTTTGCTCCGCCCAAATCGCGTTGCGATTTGTCGAACGACAGGATTCGAACCTGTGCACCCCGCCTTAGGAGCCGGAAAAGTCGACGTCTAAAATCAACACGTTAGCGCGGATTGGCTTGGAAATCATAGGGTTATGGTAGCTGTAGTTAGCTGAATTTCGCTCCGTTTAGCAGGGTGAGTGTGGCAAATTTGTGGCATTTCGATAGCTGTACAACCTGGGAAAGGATGAGTTTCTTCGGGAGGGTGCACAACGTTGCCCCAGTTGCAGCTACTGTGTGACCCGCTTAGAGGGCTTGAGTGGGCGTGCGTGTAGGCTGGGCGGTAGGAAGCACGCAATCGTGCAAACTAACTTCGTATGACGAGGCTCGGCTACGGCGGTATAATGTCTCGCCGGATCGTATTGCCCTATGTCTTTTTGTAGACATACACATTTACAACTACAAAGAATTACTAGGACGGGACGTGGAAATCGCAGCCCATCACGGATGTCGCACATGATCGGCTTTGACAATATTCTCCTGCAATATGGGGGAGATCCTGCATCGTTATTGCGCTTTGATAGTGACGGCCCTGAATTACTTCCCTACGCGACATTGACTACAGCGCGGCGCTCTGGCGACTCCGATCTTCTTGCGCTAGGTGGCGTCTACGAGTGGCAGGATAGACCCCTTTTCTTTTTGATCGACGGGACGTTGCTTGAGGGCGATGCTGAGCGGTTTGGTCGGATCCGCCGTCTTGTGGCAATGCGGGGAGACGCACCTTATTTGGCTGTTGTGAATCCTGGCAGCATGACGATCTATCAGGTTGGTCTGATTGGTGACGCTGCTCAAGCAAGAATTCCAATCGGTCAGGCGCTGGATGACCGGCGTATCACCATTCCTCACTTGGGAAACCTTCGGCCACAGATTTCGGCTAATCGTCGCTGGATCAGCGATGTTATCCTCAAGCTTCTTACCAACGCCTTGGACGCATTGGCGGATTTGGATGTTGCAGACGGCGACGCAATTTCCTTAGTTGGACGAGCTTTGTTCGTTCGTTTTTTGGCTGATCGGGAGATATTGCCCCCATCAGTGTGTGCCATTGGCCCTGATGGTGCTTCCACACTCTTCGACACTGCGCCAACCGCGATAGCCATATCAGAGTGGCTTGATGAAACATTTAATGGCGATTTTCTGCCTCTAACGGCAGCGACCATTGATGCGCTTCCGGAGGAAGCTTTTTGCATACTGGGCCGCATTTTGCGTCGGGCCCCTGACGGCCAGCTTCTGCTGGAGTGGCAAGAGAAATGGGACATGCTGGATTTTGCCCATATCCCTGTTGGAGTTCTCAGCCAAGCATATGAGCGATACCTGTCCCACCACGAACCAGAAAAACAGCGGTCGGAAGGTGGTTATTACACACCACGGCACATAGCGGAGCTGATGGTTCGAGCCGCATTCGCGGCACTCGCTCGAGAAGGTGCAACGCATCAAACCCGAATACTCGACCCTGCTGCTGGTGCAGGGGTCTTTCTTCTCACTGCTTTCCGACAGTTGGTTGCCGAACGATGGCGTCATGACGGGCAACGGCCTGACACAGAAACGCTTCGAGAGATCCTTTACGGCCAAATTACGGGGTTTGACATCAACGAGTCCGCATTGCGCTTTGCCGCGCTAGGGCTGTATTTGATGTCCATTGAGTTAGATCCGAACCCCGAACCGCTAAAGAAATTGCGATTTAAGGATCTTCGACCTGCTGTTCTCCGTAAATTCGGAGTAGGTGCCGAAGGGGCTCAATCAAAGGATCTGGGAAGCTTAGGCGATGACGTTGGAGACGAGCACCACGGAGCCTATGATCTCGTAATTGGGAACCCTCCTTGGGCTACTGCTACGAAACTGTCGAACTGGTCTTCACTGGAAGATCGTATCTCGCGCATTGCTCGTGAACGACTTTGTGATGATCACGTTCGTGCCCCTATCCCTAATGAGGTTCTGGATCTCCCGTTCGTCTGGCGCGCAATGGAATGGGCTCGCCCTAAAGGGCAAATCGCTTTTGCACTGCACGCTCGACTCCTATTTCAACGTGGAGAAACTATGCCTGAGGCGCGCAGCGCGCTGTTTGGCGCGCTGGACGTTACAGGGGTAGTGAATGGAACCGAATTACGAAAAACGCGTGTTTGGCCCGAGATAAGTGCGCCGTTCTGCCTCATCTTCGCGCGCAATGTCGTCCCAACTGCAGGTGCTGGCTTCCGCTTTACTAGCCCGCACCTTGAGGGACCGCTGAACCAAAGCGGCGCGTGGCGGATTGATGCCGCCAATGCTGAAATTGTCACGACGGAGGACGTGCGTCGTCGGCCTGAGCTTTTGAAAATCTTGTTCCGCGGAACACGGCTTGATTTGGAGCTTTACGACAGGATTGCCGCAAAGGGATTTCCTACGCTCGACGAATACTGGCACGCCTCCTTCGGAAGTCATCGCGGACGGGCGAAATACACCGGTAACGGATATCAACGATTGAGAGATAGCAGCCGAGTTCGGAAGGGAGCCGACTTGCCAGGTGCTTCTGCGAACTATCTTCAGCATCTTCCCGAACTCCCTAGTAAGTTGGAAACTGGCTTGCTGGTTGACGCATCTAGCCTTGAGCGGTTTGAGCAGAGTCGTATTCATGATCCACGTCCCGAGTGGCTTTTTAAGGGCCCTCTGCTGTTGGTTAGAGAGTCACCCCCAGTCAAACATGCGCGGATTAGAACATCTGTCGTACTTGATAGTGTTGTGTTTAATCAAAGTTATCACGGATATAGTACCAATACACATAAAGATGGGCGTGAACTCGCGTGCTATCTGGCCTTGGTCATCGGGAGCAAAGTAGCACTTTGGCATGCTCTTATAACCAGTGGCAGGTTTGGATTTGAGCGCGAGGTAGTTGAAAAATTCATCATCGATGAGATACCCGTGCCGGTATTCGAGAACCTTTCGGTTATTGATCGCAAGACGGCGTGTTCACTTTTCAATGATTTGGCGCAGAAAGATGACGAAGCTGGCTGGGATAAGGTTGATCACTGGGTCGGCTCGCTTTTCGGCCTAACAGCAGAAGATATTGAGACTATCACCGATACACTCCGATATCGTCTTCCCTTCTCCGCAAATCTGAAAGCAAGTCAGGTTCCAGCAGTTGCTGCGCAGCTCAACGCATTTAAGAACCGCCTTCAGGCCGAGCTTCAACCATGGGCGGAGCGCTTCAATAGGCCGCTAAAAGTTCATAATGTTCCAATGCCTGCATTATCACCATGGAATTTCATTTTGCTAACTGGAAGTAGCGATGTAGGAAGTCAGGCAGCAATTAATGTGGATTGGGTACACGCTATCCGCCTTGCTGACGAGCTTTCTGCAACGGAAGTCATATATGTTGATGAGTCTACGAATACCTTAATAGTAGGGCGTCTCAACCAGGCGCGTTATTGGACGCCGAGTCAAGCGAGGCTAACAGCACGACGCATTATTTGGGATTACATCAGTTTTCTCTCGGGCAAGGATACGAGATGAAAAATTCCACTCTCAGGCCAAGGGAAGATCATGTCGCGGAGTTGACGCGTGGTCAGCGGCTTCCACTTGACCCAATTGCAGATATACATCTCGATGTGATTTTCGAGACCTTGACTCGGACTTGGGAAGATTTACTTGATGAGCGATATCAGATCGTTGCAGAGGGTAGTGAGGCCGAAATCAACGCTCTCTTAGAGTCTCGCTTAAACAACCTTTGGCGAACTGATCCCTTATGGTCCCAGCTCGTTACATCCGTGGCTCGTGGTAAGGAGTCCTTGAGTTTCGATGGAGTTCATCTTGAGAAACGCCCGGATCTTTCGATTTACCTCACGGGTAAGCACCCTTCATTTCCTATCGTCGTCGAGTGTAAGATTATTGATCACGCCTCCGGGAAGGGAGTGGATCTCTATTGCGCCAATGGGGTAGCCCGTTTTATTGCTGGGGAATATGCGTGGTCGAATCGCGAGGCGATACTTATTGCTTATATCCGTGACGACGCCACTGTAGAGCAAAATCTGTTGCCTGTTTTGGCCGCCGGAACCCAACGTGCGCCGGATCCATGGCAAACAAATCGTCTTCCGATGGTGGCTGCGGGCTTGCGGTCCGTTGTTTCGTCATCCAATCACTATCGAATTTTTAATTATCCGAGCTCAGTTTCCATGGCTGCGCCAGGAGATATCGTCCTTTGGCATCTTTGGTTGAAAAAATGCCAGTGTGAATCGCCCCTAGTTTCATAGACACCTCCAGTCCTCATATAGACTTACCCCGGTCCACTAGACACTCCTAGCCTATGATTAGAGCATAGGAGGAATTGCCATGAGCAGCCAACGTTACCCCCCCTGAATTTAGTAAGCGATCCATAAACCCCGTATTGCGATGATCGTTGCAGATCAGTAAGCAACCGGGCCGCAGCGCCAAGGCAGCAGCGCTTCGTAGTCCTCGGCGGACGCTGCCAGCGGCAGCCGTTCCATTAC
>NZ_JACGWE010000093.1:0-2601 GCF_014077575.1 Pseudomonas sp. 5Ae-yellow
TTTGGGGTACGCAGCCGATCTTGGGTGCAATCGACTCGACCGCCGACCACAGCGAGGGATAGTCGCCGCGATGCTCTTGCACCATCCGCACGGCTCGTTCACGGACTTCAGGGGAAAACTTGTTTGTTTTGTTCATGGCTTCATCTTCTCAGGAGTTGAAGCCTCCGCGAAACCCGGGGCGGTTCATTTAGCAAGGTCAGTATTGGTCGCAGTGACTTAGCATAGGTACTATTTGCCACCTTTATGAGTAGCGGTGTCTGTTTTGTCGGTAAGAGCAACCTGTACACCCCGTGTGCAGGTTGCTCTTCTGACGAAGAGCCGATACGGCCATCCCTTCAGTGGCGGGCGAGGATCTTCGCTGCGATGGGCGAAGTGATCATTTGAATCACGGCAAAAAAAGCGGCTGGAATTGCGATCTCTGATGGCAAGCCAGAAGCAGCGACAAACGCTGCAGCGATGCTGAATTCCTTTTTACTGACCGTGAAAAGATAGGTAATCACCTCTTTGCGATCAGAGGTGAGTAACCGTGAGGACATACCTACCAGGTACCCAATCAAATTGAGGCACAGGGCCGCGCCCGCAATCACAAACGCATACCAGCCATAGCCAATGATCGTGGTGGCATTCGGCCCGACCACGGCGAGTAGGATCAGCAGATACAGAATCGACCCTATCCCTGCATACGCTGAATCATGCCGTGCAAAGAAAGCCGAGAACCTTGTACGCAAGCTGACCCCAATCACGGTAGGAAGAAGCACGATTAGTGTTAATTCAAGAATAATTGATCCAAGCGGCACGTCTAACTGAAGGCCGGTGAGCCATAAAAACAGGAAGGGAACAATAAACGGACATAACGCGGTGTTGACTGCGTTGAAAACAGCGGCAAGCGCCACATTGCCTTTCGCCATCAGTACCAAAAGAGGAGAAGACACATCTGTCGGCAGCGTGCCGAGCAAGGTTTGGCCAGCAGCCAGCGGGCCGCTTCCAAAAAATAGACGGCCCGTTAGCCACCCGGCAATCGACATAGGCCCATAGACCAGCCCCAATGCCAACAACTGCCGTGACGGCTTTCGGAACACGATGCGCACTGCATGCGCATCGAATGTGAGGCTGATAATCAACATCAGTAATGCCAGTAATGGCCCAATCGCGAACTTAAGCATTATTCCGGTGGCCGGAAAGAGTAAGCCTCCCCCCGCGACGACGATTACAAACCAGACAAGGTGCGCCTCGACAAAATAAATGAATCTACCCATGGTGGATTGGACGTTACCGGTTGAAGTGGATTGAGCCCCGCACCTAAAACATGATCACCTTCGGCCCAGCACACAAAGGCTCCTTGGTAGCTAGGGACGTGCTTCCCAATCCAGCGATGCAAATAGATAATGCTCAAGGGTTGAAGCTTTAGTTGCTAGAGGTTTTATAGTACCAAGAACAGATAATTCGAGAGAAGGTAACAGATGGGACATCATCATGATCATCCCCACATTGATCCTGCCTCTGGCGACCGGCGCGTCAGCATCTCCATTTGGGCCAATGGGCTCTTAACCATCGCACAAATCGTCGGTGGCATTATGGCGGGGAGCCTATCGCTGATCGCTGATGCGTTACATAACTTTTCTGACATGGCAGCATTAGTCATTGCCTTTGCTGCTCGTAAAATCGCCAGACGGCCTGCCGATGCGCATATGACCTTTGGCTATGGCCGCATCGAGATAGTGGCAGCACTCATCAATTACACCACCCTCATTATTGTCGGTGTCTACCTGATTTACGAAGGCGCTATGCGGATGGTCGATCCCCCTGAGATAGAGGGATGGACGATCGTGATTATTGGTGGCGTCGCGCTCGTCGTCGATGCCCTTACCGCCATGCTCACGTGGTCAATGCAAAAAGAGAGTGTCAATATCCGCGCCCTTTTTCTGCATAACTTATCGGATGCGTTTGCCTCCATCGCCGTGATTATCGGTGGTTCGCTTATTTTACTGTACGACATGCGCTGGGTGGACCCCGCGATCACGATAGGGATTGCGCTATATATTCTTTACCTAGCCTTCTCTGAAATTGGCGGCCCTATCCGTACGCTAATGCTGGGATCTCCCCCGGACATTGACGGGCAGGCAGTCGTTGAGACCGTACGAGATATCGAGGGAGTCCAGGATATTCACCATGTGCATCTATGGCAGATGCAGGAAAACATGGCAGCCCTTGACTGCCACGTGGTTCTGACAGAAACCGGCTGGCAGCAGCTTGAATCCGTCAAAGCAGAGATCAAGGAGCAGCTTAAAATGCGCTTCAGTATTGCTCATTCCAGCCTAGAGTTTGAGCATAGTGACCACGCGCATCAAAATGCCAATCTATATGGGCACGAGTGATAGACCGAGGCCGACTCCCGGCTCAGGTAGGTAGCGAGCGGCTTACTCCCATAGCGATTTGTAGTGGTCTACTAATCCCGGACACCAACGTAGGTGGTAAAATCGCCACCCTAAGCGAGGTGTCAGATGACCAGGAAACGACGCACTTTTTCACCCGAGTTCAAGCAGGAGGCAGCCAGCCTGGTGCTTGATCAAGGATATAGCATTCCCCAGGCTTGTACTTCTC
>NZ_JACGWE010000114.1:0-1247 GCF_014077575.1 Pseudomonas sp. 5Ae-yellow
TTTGGGCCTGTCAGGCTTGGTGGCTTTGATCAGCGCAAAGCCGGTGGGAATCTAACTCCGTATTGGACGTTAAAAGTGTAACCCATGTATTTGAAATGATGTGTTACCTATGTTTTTGAATCATACACGGGGTCTGTTGGTGGATACCGTTCTGATATTCGCCAACAGGGAGTGCAGGCCGTTAACCGCTATTGAAGTCGTTGGATGACACCCGTCAGGGCGTGGAATCTATTCATTCCAAAATAGCCTGTTAGCATAATTAGTTAGGTATATATGTCGAGGTGGCGTTGAGAGGTCTAATCGTTATTATAAGCACATTACAGCTTATGGCGTGCTCATCCATCTGCCTTGTTCCAACCAAGAAAGGCTCGGACAATGCGGAGGTTTATACCGTCAGTCATCATGCAAATGCCGTTTGGTTGGAGGCGCTGGAAACTAAGTTAGCGCAGTGTGAAGTTGTAGCAAGTGAGCGTTATTCTCAAGGTAATATTCTGGCTGACTTCGTGCCTTCGCCCATTAACTCAAGCCCTTCGTGCCTGCTGAGAAAGGCGAAAAATAACGTGGTCAGCCAACATGGGTCGCTGGTACTCGTTGAGTATTATTGGTATCACTTTGAGGCGGGTTTGCAGTATAACCTTTTGACGTATGAGTGCCCTAATGACGTCATCTTTGTGACAGAGCCGAATGCTGCAAGGCACGACTATCCGCTAGCAGAATGATGTGCCAGTGCGTGATAAGAAAAGCAATAGCACGTGTCATCTGATGGGCGAGTATGGTGCTTACTATCTGGCTTCTTATGATTTACTCAACCGCTATAGCTTTGGCTAGGGTGGCATTAGATGTGTTAAGTATGCATAGCCCTTTTAACGTGTATCCACACTCGGCTCCACGCGGTAACTCCTCAGTTTGCATTTTACAGCAGCACGCCTTCTGGCATTTTCAATGCGGGTAAGCTTGTTACCGTCCTGAATGCAGGCTGCCACTTTTATCTAGTCATTGTGCTACTCGGTTAGCATTCCATACAAATATCCTTGATTGGGAGTCGCTATCGTTGGCTGCGCTGCGAGCCGTCTTTACAATGTCGCCAGCAAAGAGTGATTTATATTTTATGACGTTAAGGTGGGCGGCGGCAAAAACTGAGTGCAACACCTGACCTTTCCGGTACGGTGCTGCCCTATGTCTTATTCCGAACTCAGCGTTGCAGAGCGTGCCACCATTCAAGTTAGTCATGCCCAAGGCCTCAGCTT
>NZ_JACGWE010000088.1:0-3395 GCF_014077575.1 Pseudomonas sp. 5Ae-yellow
GCGACGGCGTTTCTGATAGGGCTTGGGTACGCTTAGGGTATTCATGATAAGTGTCCACTAGAAAATAAGTGGACACTATCCTGACGTCAGCGGCGACGAGCTCAAGACGGGATGGCCGGACGCTTACGGAGAAGATACTCTTACGGTTAGCCCAGAGGTTGCAAAGTTCCGGAGGAGGCGCAAGCGAGAGGCAGGACCACTGTTCCGAATAAACTCATTAGGGTTGATGGTTTCGCCTTGTGAAAAGCGGCGCTGAACTCTTTCCCATTCGCTTGCCATCTCTAGTTGAGCCGCTGGGCTGTAAGCATTATCAAGCAGCGTCTGCAGCCCCTCGAAGCTATTTTGCAGACGAGCGAAATTGGGCAGGCGAGTGCTAACGAGACCATTAAACTGATTGGCCAATACGTTCAGGTCTTTTATTGAACTAGGAGATTCGAAAGCCCCAACTACCAATTTGACATAATTGGCTAACTGATCTCTCGATTGCTGCTGTTCGTCAAGGCTCAATGTGTCTAGCCCTGCTACCAACGTCAGCATGTTCTGGTCTAGGTACTGCGCAAGCCTCTGGGCTTCTTCTTCCGTACTACATAGCTCTTTGATACATGCGAATTCAGTTTCAAGTCGTTCCTGAATCTGTTTTTCGTTATTGAAATCATAGAACCAAGCAGCTTGATGGAACAAACCTTGGGTAACCATATACAGCCGGTCTTCCCGGATTCCGGTTAGCAAAGCTTGCCAATGGCTTAGAAGGGCTTGATGCTTACCTAGGAAGACTTCCATCTCGGAACGGGTCACTAACTGATCAATACCGCGTTCACCTATGGCACGACCATTAAGCTCGCGCCATGACTCTAGACGTAAACTGGCAATTGCAGGTTGATGCCGGCGGTAAGCCTCATCACCGAGCGCTTCCAGCATCTCGAATGTCGGTCTGTTACTGGGGAAATCATCCAGCTGGGTGACCCACTGATCCCTAGAGCCTAAAGCTTGAGGAGGACCATACTCCTCAACAGCCTCCAAATAAGCGTAGATCTTCTCACGCTGTTCTTCCGTCGTTTCCTCCATTAGGGCTTGGTAGCGGGGGACAGCTGTAGCTAATGCCCGGACCTTGCGCTCATCTACGGCATATAGTGAATACAAATAGGAGGCGATAACATAGCGATGCTGGTCATCATCGTTTGCACTCCATTCACCAATCCAGTCGACGACCTTTTCTTGGTATGCGCGTAAATCTCGGAGGATACCGATGTCGTCCCGTACGACTAGGAAAAGGTGATCACACTGGTACTCTGCCGTTACTTGGGAGGCGACCGCGCCTATCTGAGTGTTATTGAATAGTGGCTTGTCTTCCCAAATATAATCCACGCTTTCTTCTTGGTTGGCGCCCTCAAGGAGCGCTCGAGATCGTGGATTTACTCTTTCCGCGACCTCGGCGATAGTCTTTTCCGCTTGCGTTCGGGTTAGTAAATGCTCACCGCCTTGCTTCCCCGCCAAGCTAACGCGTTGCATGTACTTAGTCCGCTCTTTTTCTCCAGAGAGCACTACGGAGCACTTACGTGCGGTCCATTGGATCTCTGAGTACGCAACAAAAAGGGTGCTGTTGCGGGAGAAGACGATAGGTTCGTTGATGACATTGGTGCGGCTATCTGATGCGACCTCCGCTGCGGTCCAAAGTAGCTTGCTAACACGGCCCGCGTTGACCTTGTACTCGTGCAGGTATCCCGTGCTTTCCTCAACAATGTAGAGATAACCGTCACGCATTAGCCGGATACCAACTGGACGACTCTTCAAATCGTTCTTCAGCGGGACATCGATCGCTGGGCTATGGTGTTGCACCAGGCCGTAGCGCAAGGGAATCAGCTGTACCTTGTCTTTCGTCAGCGGGCACGCACCTATGGGTGCTTTCATATCCGTATTGTCCAGCCCCGCTGCGGCCAGGTTAGCGTCGTCAGGTAGAGTAGTTTGTGCTGTCATATAGTCCTCCGTAACCTTAAAGCGACGCGTTGCTGGGCAACTTGCGCGACCGACTCTAAACGCTGTATCGGTGTTTGTTCTGTTGCCTCGTTGAGCAAACGAGCAAGATCTTCATGTTCATCTAAAAAATTTTCGCCAAGATAGCCGATAATATTGGCGAATAGAGTGAGCTCCCTGGACGAACAAAAGCCTTTTTCATATGCATCTGACGCAAGGTTTTGCAGGCGTCCAAGCCGCTCGTGCGATGGCACTTCTGCACCGTAATTGGGGAAGTAACGCTGCATATGCTTGCTGAGCGCCAACACTCCTTGGCGGAAGCTCACTGCGCCCAGCGTTTCATGCTCAGCCTCGTCCAATGCATAAGGCTTGCTGTAATCCAGTGCGGCATGCGATCCAAAACGCTGATGCTGATGCCCACCCTCTGTCATTGCGTCTGGTGTATAAATGTACTCTATGGGGCCGTACAGCTTTGTCGTGTCGCTGTGCTTTTCAAGTGCCAACAACGCATGCATAACAGCGGGATCGGCCAAACGTAACAGAACAGGGGCACCATGCTGAGGTTGCACGCAAGTTAGCCAGCGTAGATGTTTTAAGACGCTGGCTCTAGGCGCTGAGCTGAATAACAAATAACCCCATTCATCCGATAGATTGGAGATAAATGCTGCAAGAACAGGGTCATTTTCATTTTCCAGCTTGACCAGGTGTGGTGACACATCACTTAGTTCGGCCCAGGGTGTTTCCAGATAAAGCACTTCGCAATCGGGCGAATCTGACCACTCATAAATTTTTCTTGGCAGAGCTTCTACGCTTACTCCGTCGAGTAACAAATAGCTGTCTAAATGCCATGGAAGACTGCTTAGTGCGTCGTCATGCATTAATAGCCCCTTTTTCTGCGCCTTCGCAGATTGCGCAAAGAGGCTTCTTCTGCATGAGAGCTTGCCTCTGGTTTACTATCAGCAGCTTACCCGCCTCACTCACATCCACAGCCGCCGCCGCCCCCGGTAATGCCGGTGCCGCCCCACTGCCCTTGCCCGGACTACCGCCCGAGTTGATCTTGACGCTGGGGCCGACCAGGGTGACGCCGCTGGGGTCGAGTTTGACGAAGCTGCCGCCGACCTTGAAAGTGATTTCCATGCCGGCTTCGAGCACGACTTTCATGCCGCTGGAGAGGTGGATTTCGCTGCCCGCTTTTACCAGTTGGCTGTCTCCGAGTTTGACGTGCTGGCTGGTGCCGACGGTTAGGTGATCGTTGGCTTTGACCTCGATCTTGCGGTCGGCGTGGGTGGTGCGGTGCTCTTCGGCCTTGAACTCGCTGTAGCTGTTGGCCTCGACGGTGTCGTGGCGTTCGTTGCCGACGCGCACCGTC
Organism: Pseudomonas sp. 5Ae-yellow; assembly: GCF_014077575.1. NCBI lineage: Bacteria > Pseudomonadati > Pseudomonadota > Gammaproteobacteria > Pseudomonadales > Pseudomonadaceae > Pseudomonas > Pseudomonas sp. 5Ae-yellow. The sequence goes on from NZ_JACGWE010000088.1 coordinate 3,341, forward strand.
TGGTCGTGCTCGATGTTTTCGTCCCAGTCTTTCTGCGCGTGCAGGTAGATCTGTT
>NZ_JACGWE010000128.1:0-806 GCF_014077575.1 Pseudomonas sp. 5Ae-yellow
TTCGGGAAGCAAGGTGCTTTGACCTCGGTGTTCACCCTGGATAAACCGTTTCATGGGAATCCTTGCGATGGAAGTGTCGGAAATCATAGCAAGGATTTGTCAGGACGTTTTTACACACCCTGGGCCGTTTGCTGCCGGTCATGTCTAGCCTTCCATGCCTGGCCAAATTGACCATACCCATACTGGCGAGTCTGGTGTTGGCTGGTTAAGAAATTATTATCCGGGGTTAAATTGGCCAGGTTAATTTTGGCCATTCATCTTGGCTTGCCAGTTGTAAGCATTCGGCAATCACACCTTGGTGGCAGGTTTCCAGTTGTGTGGCAGCAGCTCTTCTATGGCGTTCTTATGCCTTGGCAGCCGGGTCAGCACATCTTTCAGGTAGGCATAGGGAACGGCACCACTGACATGGGGATCTCGATGCGGATGTTTTTGTGCGGCTTACTGTTTGCAGCGGTCGACGGGGCTGGCAGATTAACAGGGACGAATGCTGGAACCGACGTTAGCGTGTTATCGCTTCGTCGCGACTCGCTAATCCAGCGTCGCACCAGATTGGCGTTGAGGCCGTTATCCAGGGCAATGCGTGAAACGGAAGCGCCCGGTTCGCGGCAGGTAGCGACGATACCGGCTTTGAACTCTCGGGAATGGCGACGGCGTTTCTGGTAGGGCCTGGTTACGCTTGCAGTGCTCATATTAAGTGTCCACTAGAAAATAAGTGGACACTATCCTGACGGCCCCAGTGCTCAGCTCAAGACGGGATCACCGGACGCTTACGTACGAACAGCGTGACCGACCCCAGGACGTGCTGT
>NZ_JACGWE010000104.1:0-1507 GCF_014077575.1 Pseudomonas sp. 5Ae-yellow
TGCTCCTTGATAGCGCCGATGATCTGCTCTTCGGTGTATCGCGTCTTCTTCATATCGAGATCTCCATCTTGCTAGGTTAGCTGGAAATCTCATCGAGTTCATGGCGTGGAATTTGGGGGAAAGGTCACTGGAAACCCCGCGCCTGTCATTGCTTCATCTGTCCAAGAACTTGCCGTACCATAAATATCTTGAGTTGCATCAGCCACAAGAAGCATTTCGCCAGATTCGTTACACAATTTCCTGAGAACATTCCACCAGCTTGGGAAAAAATCTTGGCCTTCATCAACCAATATGGCATCAAATTTGTTAACCACTCCAGCCTCGTCTGAGTCAATGATTGATGAGACCAAATTTGGAAGGTCTGCATTCAAAACTTTATTGACATTTTCGCGCCAATCAAGATCCCTGTACTCTTCTTCGCAATCGTTTTCCTGGCAAATACGCTTACAGAGGAAATGAAAGTTTAACCACGTTATATCTTTTCTTGTTCGTCCTGATGACTGCGGCCATCGAACAGCAATATCCATCAGATAATGGAGAAGCGTGATGTTAAAGGTGACCACTAGGACACTCTTTCCTTCTCCCAGTAATTCAGCAGCTCTTGCTGCTAGAATTAACGACTTACCAGAACCCGCAGGGCCTTTAATTCGTCGATAACCTAATTTGGTTCTGGTTTTCACAAAAGAAAGCTGTGTGCTATCAAGCTCTAAAGGCTGCCTCTGCGATGAGGCAAAGTCCGGCTCCACAAGCCAGCTCCTCAAATCATTTGCAAGATCTTCAGTCATAAACTTTGAATAGGTTCTTTTACCCTCAGGAAAGACCAAGTCAAGTAGCCCCGACTGAATAGCATTCTTACCCGAGACAGGGTTGTAAGCTGGGTATTCGTCCATCTTTCTATAACTTAGACTAGATTTGAACAAATTATTTACTTCTGAGTCCGCAGCAAAAGGGAATATTACTCCTGCGGTTATTGCGGCAAAGCTTGCCTTGCCATCCAATCTTGGACAATAAAGCTCATGTAACTCTTCTTTGTATCGACGAATTTTCTCTATAGGGTTTTGATTTTGAAGCGAGAATCTTTCCCCATCTTTTTCGCCAATAAGAACAGGTGCCTTTCCTTCCCTTTCAATCACTTCATAGTGCATTGCATCAAGGTTCCAGTCTTTTACCTCAAACACTGCTATACCGGCGCGTGGGTGTAATATGACGAAATCAGGCCTTAATCCGTTTAAATGTGGTTGAACATATATTTCCCATTCAATCGGAAGGTGGGAATTAAAAAAATCAAATACTTGCCGTTCACCATTTGTAAGCGGCTGTCTTAATTTGTCGAATTGATCGATGGGCGGTGATACAAAACGCTTCAACTTTTAGATGCTCGGCGGCGGCAAAAACTGAGTGCAACACCTGACCTTTCCGGTACGGTGCTGCCCTATGTCTTATTCCGAACTCAGCGTTGAAGAGCGTGCCACCATTCAAGTTAGTCATGCCCAAGGCCTCAGCTTGC
>NZ_JACGWE010000125.1:0-893 GCF_014077575.1 Pseudomonas sp. 5Ae-yellow
TCGGTCAGCCACCTGTTTGACGGCTTCAATTTTAAATTCTTCGGTGTAGCGTGAGTTGCTCATTGGACCTCCTGGGTGCCTCGATTATAAGGCCTGGAGGTGTCTACGAAACTAGGGGCGATTCAATGCGTTAAAACGCCAACTATCGGCTCTTGGGATATACCAATTTATGCAAAAAAATCAGTTATTTGCGAAACACTTCAGTGTCGAGGAATTTAAGCTGCAAAGCGGTGAAACGCTGCTTGACGCGACACTCAGTTACGTCCAAGTAGGCGAACTGAATGCTCAAAAAGACAACCTGATCCTGCTACCGACGTACTACGGTGGAGCACACTCAGGCAACTTGCCCTTCATTGGTGCGCCAGGACCATTGGATCCCAGGCGCTACTGCATCGTAATTCCTAACCTGATGGGCAACGGTCAGTCCAGCTCCCCCAGTAATGCACACATCAGCCAACGCGGCGCAGGCTTTCCGCACGTCAGCTTGTACGACAATGTTCAGTTGCAGCACAAACTGATCGAGACCCGCTTCGGTAACGCAGAGATTGCGCTGGTAGCTGGATGGTCGATGGGAGGTATGCAAGCACTGCACTGGGCGTGTCTCTACCCGAAACAGGTGAAGCGCTTAGCAAGCATCTGCGCCACGGCCCGCTGCTGGCCGCACAACTTCGTATTTCTCGAGGGTATAAAGGCAGCGTTGACCTGTGACGCTGTATGGCAAGAGGGTCGCTATAAGAGCCCCCCAATCGCGGGACTTAAAGCCTTTGGTGGGTTCTACCCCGTTACTGCGGACACTCTTGAAAAGAGGCACAATGTGCCAAAGGAGTGTTCATGTCCAAACGCAGAAAATACAGCCCTGAATTCAAGCGCGAAGCCATCGCGCTATCTCGCCA
>NZ_JACGWE010000095.1:0-2315 GCF_014077575.1 Pseudomonas sp. 5Ae-yellow
AAGCTGAGGCCTTGGGCATGACTAACTTGAATGGTGGCACGCTCTGCAACGCTGAGTTCGGAATAAGACATAGGGCAGCACCGTACCGGAAAGGTCAGGTGTTGCACTCAGTTTTTGCCGCCGCCCTAACTAAGAATTAGTTAAGTTAAGCGTTGAGCTTGTAGCTACCTTAGCGGGTGACCCCTGTCAGGAAGCTGATCTCGAAATTACATTTATGTAAGCCTCTAGCTAGATGGCTTATTGATCTGCACACTAGGGCTACCCAGCAACAGGATTTCTCATGAAAATTTTAATCGCAGAAGATGAGCCAAAAATCGGTATTTATCTACAGCAAGGTCTTGTCGAGGCGGGGTTTAACGTTGCTCGTGTGATGACGGGAATAGATGCCCTGCAACTAGCGGTCACTGAGTCATTTGACTTATTGATTCTGGATGTAATGATGCCGGGATTAGATGGCTGGGAGGTGTTGCGCAGGATACGAGCGACGGGCAGAGATACTCCAGTATTATTCTTGACGGCGAGAGATGGTATCGATGATCGTGTAAAGGGTTTGGAATTGGGAGCCGATGACTACCTCATTAAACCTTTTGCTTTCGCTGAGCTACTCGCTCGAGTGAGGACTTTACTGCGCCGAGGGAATAGCTCGCCAGCACCCACTACGATGAGATTAGCTGACCTAGAGGTAGACCTCCTAAAACGTCGAGCAACCCGAAATGGTGCTCGAATTGATCTTACTGCAAAGGAATTCGCTTTGCTTGAGTTGCTATTGAGGCGGCAAGGGGAGATTTTATCTAAAGCGGTAATCGCCTCTCAAGTATGGGATATGAACTTCGATAGCGACACTAATGTTATAGAGGTTGCCATCCGGCGTTTGCGCGCAAAAATAGACGACGATTTTTCTCCAAAACTCATTCGCACTGCACGAGGTATGGGATACGTGCTCGACGTCCCGGAGCTAAAATGAGAAGACTTTCATTAACTACTCGCATGAGTTTGATGTTCATGTTAGGGGTTATTTCTGTTTTAATCGTTACAGGCTTAAGTTTTCATGCGCTGGCCAAACACCACTTTAAAAATTTAGATCGCCAAATACTGGAAGAAAAACTCGAATCCACCACAAAAGCGCTGACCACTACTCACAGTGAGCAGGACTTCATGAGCGCGCAACCACAACTACACACGTTACTCGGCGCGCATGCAGGACTTTCAGCATTCATTTTCAATAAAGAAGGCGTTGTCATTTTTACTGAGCCAAGTTTAGCTAAAGTACCTGTAAATCATGACATTGGTTCAGGTTCAGGCTTTTTCGAATGGACAGAGAGAGGTCATAAGTATCGGGGTATGGCATCTGTACTTCCAGAAGGAAGCCGGTCCTTCGCTGAATCAGCTCTATTAGTTCTTGATGTCACAAGCCACGAACACTTTTTTGAGAAGCTACAACACTGGTTTTGGATTGGATTGGTAGTAAGTGCTTTTGCTAGCGCATTGCTTGGTTGGATCGTTGCTCGCAGTGGCTTACGTCCTTTAAGGAAGGTGACACAAGTGGCGAGCGCTATGTCAGCAAGGTCGCTAAAAGAGCGAATTTCATTAGAGCGAGTTCCTCAAGAGCTTCAAGAGTTAGTTTTTTCGTTTAATGAGATGCTGGCCCGGCTTGATGATGCATTTGCCAGGCTATCAAATTTTTCTGCTGACATAGCTCACGAGCTGAGGACTCCCATCAGTAATTTAAAAACTCATACTGAAGTCGTCCTTAGCCAGGAACGAAAAATTGAGTCTTATCAGGATAATTTATATGCCAACCTTGACGACTTAAATAAAATATCACGCATAATTGACGATATGTTGTTTTTAGCTAAATCTGATAATGGCTTGATTATTCCACAGCAGGAAAATATTGAGTTAAACGCCTTGATTTGTAAGCTTGTTGAATACTATGAAGTTCTTGCAGAAGAATTAAAAATACAGTTTAAAGTCGCTGGACATGGGCATATTTTAGGCGACAAGCTGATGTTGAGTCGCGCCATTTCAAACTTGATTTCCAATGCGCTCAGGTACACCCCGGCACACAATATTATTTCTATAATTATAGCGACAGAATCTAGTTCCATTACGCTATCTGTAAAAAATCCGGGAGAGACTATTTCTCCAGAACATTTAGACCATTTATTTGATCGATTTTATCGTGCAGACGGCGGTCTCAGGGTCTAAGTGCAACACTCAGTTGATGGTCTGAAGGTTATTGCTCTGCGAGAGCTGAAGGTATTCAACAAGCACCTCCACCGGGAATTTCCAGCCTAAAGTCTGTCGTGGCCGAG
>NZ_JACGWE010000138.1:0-579 GCF_014077575.1 Pseudomonas sp. 5Ae-yellow
CGATAAAGATCTTCTCGCCAGCCCGGTGGACCTGTCGCATGCTGCGGCGCTGCCGGCCACGCCAGAGCCGGTAGTGGTGGCAGTACTGGCTGTAGCGATACGCCTTGTCGCCGTGGCGTTCTACGTATTCGGCCCAGAGCAGTTGCAGAGTGACGCCTTTGGTCTTGAGCTCTTGATGAACCTCGAAGTAGTCGGGCTCGGCAAAGCGTGACGGTGGCGCCTTGGCCGGGAACAGCAGCGCGTACAGCCGAACCTTGTCCAGGTCCTTCGGCAGTGGCCAGGTAACGCCCTGAACCTGGGCCAGGCTGACGTACTTGCCGACCACGCCCTTGGAGAGTCCGCAGGCACGAGCAATGCGCTCGTGACTGAGACCGGCTTCGTATTTGAGGCGCAAGACCTCGATGATCTGTCGCATGGAAATCCTCGCAGCCGGCATCCGCTCTTCCTCGTGAAAAAAGGAAGCGGTATGCGCGATTAAGTTGAAGAATTCCAGTGTGTTGGCAGTGATTCCGGGGGAACGTGACCGACGATTCCGGCATCGTGACCGGTGATTCCGGGATATCACCCAAAATCGGTCAC
>NZ_JACGWE010000113.1:0-1311 GCF_014077575.1 Pseudomonas sp. 5Ae-yellow
AGGTTCATCGCGGGTTAGCGTGAAAAAGTAGGAGACGGCGGTAAAACCGGTTAGTTTTGAGTTCGCCAAAACAACAAACCTGACCGACTCACCGCCGTCCCTATGAATGCTAATCCTCTTGCCCTGTTCTGGGAAGGATTCACGATAGAATCGTATGCCCAGATTGACGCTCAATCTCTGCTCATCCGACTGCAACCTGCCGACGATTACTTGCCATGCTGCAGTGGTTGTAATCAGCACACGCTTGCCATCCATGACATCAGCACCCGACGAGTCCGAGAACGCGACCTGTTCCAATACCGCGTCTGGCTGGACGTGCCAGTTCGCCGAGTTCGTTGTACGACCTGTGGCCCCAAGCTTGAACAGATTCGCTGGTTACCAGGGCGACAGCGTCTGACGGCAGGCATGGTCAGTTGGATTGAATCCCTGGTACGACTGATGCCGATCCAACATGTGGCAACGCTGCTAGGGTTGCATTGGCATACGGTCAAGGCCATCGACCATCGGCGCCTCAAACGAGAAGTGACTGAGCCAGATAAACGCCGGATTCGTCGACTGATCATGGATGAGTTCGCCTTGTTCAAGGGACACCGCTACGCCACCGTGGCGATTGATGCGGATACTCAACAAGTCCTCTGGGTTGGAGAAGGCCGCAGTCGAGCAGCGGTACGCCCCTTCTTTGAATGGCTGGGGCCGGAAACCTGTGGCCAGATCGAAGCCGTGGCGATGGATATGAATACCGCCATGGACCTGGAAGTTCAGCACCACTGCCCACAAGCACGGGTGGTCTATGACCTGTTCCACGTTGTAGCAAAGTTCGGACGGGAAGTGATTGACCGTGTCCGGGTCGATCAGGCCAATCAGCTTCGACACGACAAGCCGGCTCGCAAAGTAGTGAAACGAAGTCGCTGGCTGTTGCTCAGAAACCGAGGCAACCTCAAGGATGAGCAGGCTCTGAAGCTCGAAGAACTGCTGCAAGCCAACCAGCCCCTGATGACTGTCTACGTCCTGAAAGACCAGCTCAAAGAGCTCTGGTACGCTCCCTCAGAGGCCGATGCCAGACAACGCTGGCAAGACTGGCTAAATCTAGCTATGAGTAGTGGGCTGGCCCCTGTGCAGCAGTTTGCCAGGCGCCTCAAGGGCTACGTCGACGGCATTATCGCCAGCGCGGTCTACCGGTTGAACACCAGTGTGTTGGAGGGAATGAACAACAAGATCAAGGTGATCAAGCGGGTGGCCTACGGCTACCGGGATAACGACTACTTCTTTCTGAAGATAAAAGCAGCATTTCCCGGTAAAGCGCGATGAACC
>NZ_JACGWE010000099.1:0-1969 GCF_014077575.1 Pseudomonas sp. 5Ae-yellow
AGGGCCGGGCAGTTGGGGTGGCCTAGGGGGTGTCGGGGGAAATGGCCAGGCATTTCCCCTGACTCGCCATCAGGGCGAAAGGCTGATCACATCAACCTACCGAGAAGTTAAGGATGTGCGCGCTATCACGCTGGATAGCACAGGCAGTTGGTATGGACGTAGAGCGTCCGGGGCTGCATTCCCACGCAGAGCGTGGGAACGATCAGCACTGTCAGGCGCACAACATCACACCCTCTGCCGAAACACCAAAACCAACCCCACCACAATCAACCCCATCCCCAGCAAACTCCCCAACGCCATCCGATTACCCAAAAACAGATAATCCAACAACGCCGTAGTCCCGGGCATCAGATAAAACAAACTAGTCACGTTAACCAAGTTGCCCATCCGAATCAGCCGATACAAAAGCAGCGTCGCACCGACCGAAATCAACACGCCCATGTAGAACAGTGGCACAACAAAGCCAACAGACCACTCCACCTCGAACGGCTGAAAGGGCGCAACCAGCGCGCACATCAGCAAACCCAAGGCGTATTGCAACGGCAACACATCCATCGGCGACTGCTGAATACCCTTCTGAAAGATCGAGCCCACCGTAATGCACAACAGCGCCGCCAACGACAGACCAATGCCCAGCAGCGAGAAGCGCGCCGCCAGCAGACTATCGAGCACCACCAGCGTCAGGCCACCCAACGCCAACAGCAGACCGGCCACGCGCAACCCGCTCGCGCGCCGCTCCAGCAGCATCAACGTCAGGATGGGTTGCACCCCAAGCACGGTTGCCAGCACACCGGGGGTTAGCCCGGCGTCGAGGGAGAGCAAGTAGAAGATGGTGTAACCGCCGGTCATCAGCACCCCCACCAGCGCTACCTGGCGGCGGGTGCCCGGCTGCGGCAACCAGCGGCGGCGAGTAAGCGCCAGCAGCCCCAGGGCAACACAAGCCAGGGCAAAGCGCAGCAGCAGAAAAGCAAACGCAGAGGCGTGTTCCAGCCCCCATTTAGAGAAGATCGCACCCGCACTCCAGAGCAGCACAAAGAGCACGGTCGGGCCGATAGCGGCCCAGTTCAGTTGTTTGAATAGCATGACAATCACCTGTCAAAACACAGGTTCCCGACGCTAATAATCGCTAATTGGCGCGAAACGTCGAAGAACAGAAAAGGATGTTTTGGTGTTTCAGAGCGCGCGAGGCGGCGCTGCAGCAACGACACCGGCTACCCGCGGAGGGGCGCCTGGCGGTGACAGAACCACTGCCTGCGAGCACGCGCGTCCGACGCCGGGAGGGGCGCAGGCAACAGCAACAGCGATGCTCAAGGAATGGTTCATCATGCAACTCATGCAGGAAATGGGGTACAGCGAGAGGAAGGCTAGCAGTCGGGCACAGCTCGCGCAAGCTCATAGCCGCAGCGGGCATGGACGCAGAGCGTCCGGCGATGCATTCCCACGCAGAGCGTGGGAACGATCTGGTGGCGAGTGAGTAGGTCAGACGCAGGACTTGACCACTGCACTGCCCCCAAGTCCCCGTCTGCGCGGGCGAGTAGCGCAGGGCTGGCGGGAAAAAGATGTGCGCGGTGTCTGAGGTGCGAAGCGCCGAGTTTGCGCGCATCCCCGGCAGATCGAGCAACGCAGCGAACCCGAAGGGCCGGGCAGTTGGGGTGGCCTAGGGAGTGTCGGGGGAAATGGCCAAGCATTTCCCCTGACTCGCCATCAGGGCGAAAGGCTTACTAGATCAACCCACAGAGGCGTACATTCCCTCGGTGAGGCATGGGAACGATCGGGTTCTGGCAGTGCGGGTAGTTGGATGGACGCGGAGCGTCCGGGGCTGCGTTCCCACGCTGGAGCATGGGTGTAGTGGTCTACTAATCCCGGACACCGAAATGGGTGGTAAATTTACCGCCATAGCTGAGGTGTTCCATGACAAGACAACGTCGTACGTTTTCAACTGAGTTCAAGCACGATGCCGCGTTGCTGG
>NZ_JACGWE010000101.1:0-1666 GCF_014077575.1 Pseudomonas sp. 5Ae-yellow
TCTATCAGTTCGTTGGGAATTGCGGGTAGGTCTCGCGGGGCTTCACGCCCCGGCTTCTTCTTGGTCGGCATACATGCGTCCTCTGCTGCAACATGTTATGCCCAAACACAAAATTTATGACACCCCCTTTCAAACTGCTCTACCAAGCGCTTTTCAGTCTCCAATTGTTCTTTCAAATAGTCTTGGTAAAGTACGCTAGTCCCTCTTCTGTACCCATAAACATCATCAAGCATAGATCGTTCTACTTCGTCACTGACGTAGATAACCGCGCCGAACTCTCCGTAAGTAGCGTTATCACCTCGCGCCGCTACCATATCGCTAAAGTCATGCCCCCCACCTTCGGATATCTGCATGGTTCGGCCTGCGTTAAAGGTTGCCCACTCAATCTCCTCCGGCACGCCGAATGTCAAGCGGCCCAGGCATTCTTGGCGCGGCTCGTCTGCAGTGGCTAGTCCAACGGGCAGGGCAAGGCAGCAGCCCAAGAGCTTCAGTATTGTTTTCATAATTTGCGGTTTGAGGTGTATGGACTCATCGTCTGCTCTCGGCCTCATCATACAAAGCCTGCATGCCAGGCAACGGCCGGAAGCTTCTCATCATGTTGAGTACGTCTTCTTCGGCTTGCTCTATGGGTGGCGGTGGTTGGTCGTTGGCGAAGGTTTGTTGTTTGAACAACAGCGTCGGCGTGTACTTGCCAGCCACAGCGCCGGCATTCAACACATATTGAGTATGGGACGTGAGCTGGTCGCTCTCGGGGTTGATGGCTTGGAATGCTCGGCCCGCGAAGGTACCACGCGTACTGCCGATATCGATCCGACGCGGCCCAAGGTCCGTGATATTCAATGCATTTGGAAAAGGATTGCCCATTAAACGTTTGGTGAGCATAGGCAAAAGCTCTAGCGCGTCCCCAACTGAATTGCTGAGCTTTAGATTGTTCAGCACATAAGGTGTGCCTTCTGAATGCCACGAGAAGTAGGCATCGTATTTTTCTGAGCCGCTGTCGGCAATGAATCCAAAAGGCAGACAGACGCCCGGCTCCTGCGGTATCTCGAATTCTGCGCGCGGGCGAAAGCGCGCTAACAGGTCGCGGGCCAGAGGCTCTAACGCATCAAAATTACTTTCATACTCGCCGTTTTTCGGGCCAAACTCGAAGTGGTAAATCCGATTGTTGCGCCATAGCAGTGCCACCATTTTGTCCGGGTGCCAGGCCCCAGCAGCGTCAGGTATTCCTAGATCAAAAGCGCGTTCATGCTCATAACGCTCATCAGTGGGCAGTGCAGCTATTTGCCTCTCATAATCTGCGAGTTGAGCCTCTAATTCTTCTGTTGGTCGACCCTTGCTTTTATCAAAATCGATAAATATTTTAAACCTTGTTATGTCAGAGATCATGTCGCTGTATCGCTCGTTCTCTGCGTCCAAATTCATGAGATCTTCGATATACTGTTCTCTATCATCCTTTTCGGGGTCGAATCTCTCTCTTCTCTCATTTACTCTGTTTCTTAATACCCGCATTTGAGCTTTTGTTTTGTTGGGCATCTCAACACGGCGGTCTCAGGGTCTAAGTGCAACACTCAGTTGATGGTCTGAAGGTTATTGCTCTGCGAGAGCTGAAGGTATTCAACAAGCACCTCCACCGGGAATTTCCAGCCTAAAGTCTGTCGTGGCCGAG
>NZ_JACGWE010000103.1:0-1561 GCF_014077575.1 Pseudomonas sp. 5Ae-yellow
CCCGGATTTCTCATAGGTCCCCAGCAAGTCTCGCAGACTGTGCGGGTTACCGCCATTACCGCTCATTGGCGGCCGTGACTGATCAATAATCGATCAATTCCTGTTGTCCGGACACACGGCCCCCTTTCCCCCATTGAGTCGGGCCGGGGGAGCCCGGGCTTCTATCCCGGAACCAGTTGACGCACCAGGTCAGAGAGTTCGTCTTTGTAAGGATAGGCATCGCTCATCAACACCCGTATGCGCCGAGTGTTGCGAATGATGACCGCGCCCACCTTGATCAGCTTCAGCCGCAGGTTACTGGCGCTCATTCTCTCGAAGGGCGTCTTCTTCAAGTGGGCCCGTAATCGCTCGAACAGCGTGTAGGCAAAGCCCGACAGGAGCAACCGCCACTGATTGGTCCACCACCGCGTGCTGGAGGTGCGATCTGCGAACAGACACAACTGCTGATCCTTGATCCGGTTTTCCATGTCACCCCGGGCACAGTATTGCTCGTAGTAGAGTTTAACGCCGTCGTCGTAACGGGAACTGATAATGAACCTGGGGTTGGCACCCAGTTCGCCTTCCTCCAGACGCGCGATCACCCAGCGGGGGTGTTTCCAGGTTCGGGCCTGGTACTGGAACCGGTAGGTGGCGGAGACTTTTTCACCCAGTTCGTTGTGAGCCTTGCGAACCAGCATCGAGGGTACGTCTACCTCCTTGAGCAGCCGGCTGTTCTTGCTGATGCCGACCAGATAGTCCACGTTGTTCCGGTCGCACCAGCTCAGCAATCGGGGACGGTAAAAGCCGCTGTCACCCCGGAACACGATGCGGGTATCCGGCCAGTACTGCCGGATGAACTTCACCAGCAGGGCCAGAATGGCCCAGCTATGGCGGCTGTCGCTTCGATTGCTGGTGCGCAGGTAGCTCACCAACAGGTGACGGCCGCAGAACACGTACAGCGGGAAGTAACAATGGTGATCGTAGTAGGCGTTAAAGAACTTGCCGGGCTGGTCGCCATGCACCGGAACGTCGGTGCCATCGAAGTCCAGCACGATTTCCTTGGGTGGGGCGTCGTGCTGCTCAATGAAGTGATGCCACAGCAGTTCGTGGGCCTTGACCACGGCCTGCCGGTCCACGCGCTGCTCCATTCGGCACAGTGTTGATTTGCCCGCTAGAATGGCCGCTTCGCCAGTCGCGGTCTGAAGTGCCTGGTCAGCGCGTAACGTTTCGTGATCGTTCAGATCTTCGTATCCGGCGGCTACGCCAAAGACCCGTTGCCGGATCATGGTTTGAAGCTTGTGGCGAACCAGTACCGGATTACGGGCATCGTCCAGCACCGTAGCCAGGCGCTGAGTGAGCTGGTGTTGGTTGTCGACTTCGCGAAGCAAAAGCAGGCCGGCATCGGAGGTGATATGACCACCGGAGAAATCGGCTTCAATTTGACGGCGAGACAGTGGCGAGAAGGTCAGTTTTTCAGGTACCATTTTGGATAGCGGCTGTTGGTGCTTGGTGAACGGTGTAAGGTCCTGAAACTATAGCACTTTCAGCCGCTTTCTTTTATCCCCTCATGAGAAATCCGGGC
>NZ_JACGWE010000091.1:0-3059 GCF_014077575.1 Pseudomonas sp. 5Ae-yellow
AGCTGAGGCCTTGGGCATGACTAACTTGAATGGTGGCACGCTCTGCAACGCTGAGTTCGGAATAAGACATAGGGCAGCACCGTACCGGAAAGGTCAGGTGTTGCACTCAGTTTTTGCCGCCGCCAAGTATTATTGATGCTAACACCACGCTGGTGCTAACTACAGACAGTGATATTTATCGTTTGTTAAATGGCGTCGATTAATTTTTTGTCAATAAGCTGTTATTCTTGCTGATAGAACAGCAGCCAAACAATCTCATGATGTAATCATTTTAACCCTTAAAGGCAGTCCATAGAAGGAGCCGGAATTTGAAGCATATCTCAACAATGTTGATCGGCTGCGGCCTTGCGCTGTTGCTTATTTTTACCCTTCCGAGCCTCGGTTTAGGGCGCGGCTGGGTGCTGGCCGTAGCGTTTGGTGTCATGATGCTCTGTCACTTTGTGCACTTCGGTATGCACAAGAGTCAAAAAGCAGAGGAAAAAGATAATAATTAGCGCAAACCAGTAAAACGCCCAACGCTGCGTCACTAAATCGGTTGCCTGCAGTAAACTCGCCGGTGTCGATAACCACTAGAGTTAAATAGCTGCAGCGCTGCCAATGGTGCTTTAAATGTTATTTACTTTATGAGTAATATTAAACGGTAATATGACGAAAGTGCAAAAATCAAGAGGCCCTGAAAAAGGGTATGCGATTTTTAGCATCGGTGGGAAAATGAAAAAGTGTGCCTATACTATTTTATTTAAACCAGCCGATGTGTTGAAGGAGGTACCGCACGTCTTATGGGCGCTTTTTCGGCATGATTACCACGTCTACGATCGTGATGTTTGGTCTGATGTACGCAAATTCTTATACTTGGGAACACCTGTATTATAGCGAGAGCCGGGCTTACATGGCGCTCTATATGGGCGCCGCGATGGCCGTTATTATGCTGTCCTTCATGCTGGGCATGTACGTAAACAAAGCAGTAAATGTAGTCATTTTTGTGGGCAGCGCCGTGGTTTTCGTCGCCGCGTTGTTTCTGTTTCGCAGTCAGGATTTCGTCGAGGATCAGGCCTGGATGAAAGCGATGATCCCGCATCACTCCATCACGATCCTTACCTCGCGCCGGGCCGAAATAACCGATCCGCGTGTGTCGAAACTGGCTGAAGAGATCGTGCTGGCCCAAGACCGCGAGATTTCTGAGATGCGATTCTTGGTTGAAGACATTGAGCGCAGTGGTAAAGCCGGCCCGGACACGTTTCTTGGCACGTCGCCAGAAGAAGCCCCGATTGAGGCGGTAGGTGTAGCACTGGCCACACCCGTTATTGCCAGCATTCGTCCAGCTCCGCTGACCAACGCCGAAATCACCCGTGCCCTAGGTGCAGAAGCGACCTGTCGCTTTGGCCGCGCTGTAGATGCCGCCCCGATTTTAGCAACGGTAAACGGACGCGGCGTTGGAAAGATTTCAGGCTCGCTGATTCTGTTGGAAGGTGATGGCACACGGATGGAAGCTGAAGGTGTTCGCATGACCCTCACTCCCCCCGAAATCGATGGGGGTGAAGGTGCCAATCTGATCTTTGACCTGTTGACCGATCGGCCCCTGCGTGTGGGCTTTGACGGTTATTGGACCTGCAATTGAAGGAGGCATTAATGCCAAGCGATTATCAGAAAAAGAAGGCCGTCCTGTACCGGATGGTTATGCCTAAACATACCTGACCTTTTGGCCTGAAGTCCAAGGACTTGTTGGAGCGTGAAGGGTTCGAAGTGGAGGATCACTATCTAGAGACCCGCGAAGAGACTGATGCTTTTATGCGCGAGCATGACGTCAAAACAACGCCACAAACTTTCATTGGCAGTCTGCGGATCGGCGGCTACGATGAGCTTCAGGTTCATTTCGGCAAGAAAGACCCTAAGGCCGATGATACAACGTATCAGCCGATTATCGCGCTGTTCTCGATCGCGGCGCTCCTCGCGCTGGCTTTCGCCTGGGTCGCCCTGCCGTCGGTCTTCGCATGGCAAACGCTGGCTTGGTTTATCTCAATCTCTATGGTTCTGCTGGGTTTACAGAAGTTGAAGGACATCGAGAGTTTCTCAACCATGTTCCTGAACTATGACCTGTTGGCGAAGCGTTGGGTGCGCTATAGTTATGTTTACCCGTTCGTCGAGACAGGCGCGGGTCTTCTCATGACGGCAATGATCCTGCCATGGCTATCCATACCCGGTGCATTCTTCATTGGTACGGTGGGCGCAGTGTCGGTTTTCAAGGCTGTCTACGTCGACAAGCGCGAATTGAAGTGTGCCTGTGTCGGCGGCGACAGCAATGTTCCGCTTGGCTTTGTCTCGCTGACCGAAAACCTTATGATGGTAGGCATGGCGGTGGTGATGGCCATCGTGATCTTCGCTTAGTGACGCTGCTTCAATTGCAGCCCGTCCATCCGGCAGCGAGTAATCAATGATTTTAGCAATTGTGCTGACGGCGCTGCTGATCGCCGTCAGCACTGCAATACATTACCGCGCGCTAAGGTTCGCATCATACTTTGTGACGCCGTCTCGCCATGCTGGGCATTGCCTTGCCGTCACGGTCGTAGTGATCGTACTTGCTCACACCTTCGAAGCACTACTGTATGCAGTAGGCTTCTGGACCGCGGTGCATAATCTACAGATCGGTGACCTAGTGTCGTCAGCATCTAGCGACGGCGCGACCCTTGCCTTCATGGACTACTACTACTTCTCGCTGGTCAATTTTACGACGCTCGGGCGGGGTGACCTTATGCCCGCCGGACACCTTCGGTTCATGACTGCGATGGAGGCCTTTCACGGCTTCCTGCTGATCACGGCATCAGGAACCTTTGTTTTGCAGGTTATGGGCGGTAAAGAACCCTTCGCAAGCTAGCAAAGCTATCACGGCTAGGCGGTGATCATATTGCTATCAATTGACCACTACATATATACCTGGCGGCGGCAAAAACTGAGTGCAACACCTGACCTTTCCGGTACGGTGCTGCCCTATGTCTTATTCCGAACTCAGCGTTGCAGAGCGTGCCACCATTCAAGTTAGTCATGCCCAAGGCCTCAGCTTG
>NZ_JACGWE010000133.1:0-614 GCF_014077575.1 Pseudomonas sp. 5Ae-yellow
CGGCGGTCTCAGGGTCTAAGTGCAACACTCAGTTGATGGTCTGAAGGTTATTGCTCTGCGAGAGCTGAAGGTATTCAACAAGCACCTCCACCGGGAATTTCCAGCCTAAAGTCTGTCGTGGCCGAGTATTCAGCAAGTCTGCAATTTCATCAAGACGCTCCTGGCTGACGCCAGATAGGTCCGTGCCCTTTGGTAGATATTGGCGCAGCAAGCCGTTTGTGTTCTCGTTGCTGCCGCGCTGCCAAGGACTATGCGGGTCGGCAAAGTAAATCTTCATGCCTGTTTGCGCTGTGATATCGCTATGACGAGCCATCTCGCTGCCCTGGTCATGCGTCATGGTCTGCAATAATGACGGGGCCATGCGCGACATTTCGCGGGTGATTGCTTGGGCTGCGCATTCTGCTGTCGGCCGGTCCAGTTTGGCTAACACCACGAAGCGGCTTGTTCGCTCAACCATGGTCGCTACAGCAGACCGGTTACCGGCACCCATGATCAAGTCGCTTTCCCAGTGCCCTGGAACAAGGCGGTCTTCTACCTCAGGTGGGCGCAGGTGGATACTAAGGTCAGCTGGGTAGCGCTCACGCCGTCCAGCACTCACAGTGCGTAGGCGCCGT
>NZ_JACGWE010000098.1:0-2020 GCF_014077575.1 Pseudomonas sp. 5Ae-yellow
GTAAGCGATCCATAAACCCCGTATTGCGATGATCGTTGCAGATCAGTAAGCAACCGGGCCGCAGCGCCAAGGCAGCAGCGCTTCGTAGTCCTCGGCGGACGCTGCCAGCGGCAGCCGTTCCATTACGTGGCGCAGCCAGGCATAAGGCTCCTGCCCGTTGGCTTTCGCAGTCTCGATCAGGCTGTATATCAGCGCGCTGGCCTGGGCGCCTCGGGGTGTGTCGCTGAACAGCCAGTTCTTGCGGCCAATCACGAACGGGCGGATGGCCCGCTCTGCGGGGTTGTTGTCGATGGGCAGGTGGCCGCCCTCGGTGTAGCGGATCAGTTTCGACCAGTTGCTGGCAAGGTATCCCACCGCCTTACCCAGGGCGCTTTGCGGTGTGACCTGGGGATGGGCTTTATCCAGCCAGGCTTTCAGCTTTTGCAACACGGGCTCGCTCTTGAGCTTGCGTGCTTGCAGGCGGCTGACTTCGTCGAGTTCTTTGCAGTCTCGCTCTATGCCATACAGTTTGTTGATCAGACTCAGTGCCATATCGGCACGACCTGTCTTGCCTTTGGGCTGCGCTTTCTGGGCCTCGATGAACTTGCGCCGGGCGTGCGCCCAGCAGCCCAGACGTTCTACGCCGTCCTGTGCAGCGATAGCATTATAGCCTGCGTAGTCATCGGTCATCAGATAGCCACCGTAGCCTTCCAGCAGGCGCTGCGGCACTTCCTGGGCACGGCTGGATGTGTAATCAAACAGGATCACCGGGTGTTCTGGTGGACCACCGGTCTGCACCCACATCCAAGATTGACTGCCGGGGTCTCGGTCCGGCTCTTTGAGTACCTGCAAGCGTGTTTCGTCACAGTGGATGACCGGGCTTTCAAGCAACCTGTCGCGCAGTAGATTGACCAGTGGCTGCAGATGATCGCCACATTGCATGACCCATCGGGCCAGGGTTTGCTTGGGTATTTCTACACCGTGACGTTTGAGGACTTTCTCGAACCGGTGCAGCGGCAGACCGTCGGCATACTTGGTGGTCAGCAGCATGGCCAGCACGCTAGGGCTGGCCATGCTCTTTTCGATCAGCTGGGCGGGCTTGTCAGCGGTTACCGGCGCGCTTTCGCAGCCTTTGCAGGCATAGACCTTGCGGATGTGCCGGATGACGCGGATCTGCATCGGGATGATTTCCAGCTGTTCGCTGGTTTCTTCACCGATCGCCTGCTTGCGGCAGCCGCAGTCACAGGTCAGCTCGTGCTCGGGCAGCTCATGAACGATTTCAACACGAGGTAGCTCCGCTGGCAGAGGCTTGCGCTTGCCACGCTTTTTAACGGACTCGGGAGCAACGGTTTCTTCGCCGCCTTCAGCCGGTGCTTCAGCGGCAAGGCCTTCGGCTTCGTTGAACATCGCCAGTTGAGGCGACTGCGGATCAACACTCTGCTCGGATTTGCGCCCGAACAGGCGTTGACGAAGCAGGATATTTTCTTCCTGCAACACCGACACCCGAGACTGCATTTGCAACAGCATCTGCTTGAGCAAATCCGGGTCATTGGGCAAGGTGTCGGGCATGGAAATCATGCCGTGGATTATACCAAAATCAGGCCACGTAACGGGGTCTCAACACCTTGTGCGGCTTGTTTCTCCAGAGGTCAAAACCGTCCAGCATCCAGTTCAATTCTTCCGCCGTCAGCTCAAGGGCATCGTCGCCAGGATCGGGTGGCGCTTTGAAACGCTCGGCCTCCAAACGCTTCAACCACAGACAGAATCCGTTGCGCTCCCAGTACAGGATTTTCACCCGATTACGGGCGCGGTTCAGAAATACAAAAAGAACAGGATCAAATACCGCTGCCTTGATATCCAGCTCGACCAGAGCTGACAGACCGTCGATGGACTTTCTGAAATCCACCGGCTTGGGATACAGATAAACTTTCTTCACCTTGGCGCCAGGCCGCATCATGATTTAAACCTCCGGAAGGAATCAGGGAGGCCAGCATGGCGATGTGGGCGTGGCGGTTCCAGGTGAGGTTTATGGATCGCTTAC
>NZ_JACGWE010000075.1:0-6418 GCF_014077575.1 Pseudomonas sp. 5Ae-yellow
CACCAGTGTGTTGGAGGGAATGAACAACAAGATCAAGGTGATCAAGCGGGTGGCCTACGGCTACCGGGATAACGACTACTTCTTTCTGAAGATAAAAGCAGCATTTCCCGGTAAAGCGCGATGAACCTAAAAAAACCGCCTTTCGGCGGTTTTTTTATGGCTAATGCCAGCGGTGCTCAGCCAGCGATAACGCGGCTACGCTCGGGCAGAACTGCTTTCAGTTTCTCACTCATGCTGCGCACACTGTTGACGGTGGTGTCCCAGTCGATACAGGCATCAGTGACGGACACGCCGTATTGCAGCTGCGACAGATCCTTTGGAATGGACTGACTGCCCCAACCGATATGGCTTTCAACCATCAGGCCGACAATGGAGTTGTTGCCTTCCAGAATCTGATTGGCAACGTTTTCCATCACCAGTGGCTGCAGGCCTGGATCTTTGTTGGAGTTGGCGTGGCTGCAATCGACCATGATGTTGGGCGCGATTGAGGCTTTCTCCAGGTCTTTTTCGCATAGTGCAACGCTGACCGAGTCGTAGTTCGGCTTGCCATTGCCACCGCGCAGTACCACGTGACCGTAGGGGTTGCCCTTGGTGGTCACGATAGAGACCTGGCCTTGCTGGTTGATGCCCAGGAAGCGGTGCGGGCTGGAAACCGATTGCAGCGCGTTGATCGCAACCGACAGGCTACCGTCAGTACCGTTCTTGAAGCCAACCGCAGAGGACAGACCGGAAGACATTTCGCGGTGAGTCTGCGATTCGGTAGTACGGGCGCCGATGGCAGACCAGGAAATCAGATCCTGCAGATACTGCGGCGAAATCGGATCCAGCGCTTCAGTCGCAGTGGGCAGGCCCATCTCGGCCAGGTCGCGCAGTAACTGCCGGCCGATGTGCAGGCCATCTTCAATCTTGAACGAGTCGTCCAGGTAAGGGTCGTTGATCAGGCCCTTCCAGCCGACGGTGGTGCGCGGCTTTTCAAAATAAACGCGCATGACCAGGTAGATCGTATCCTTGACTTCGTCTGCCAGCACCTTGAGGCGAGCGGCGTAATCCTTGGCAGCTTCGATGTCATGAATAGAGCAGGGGCCGATCACGATGAACAGGCGGTGGTCCTTGCCATCGAGAATATCGCGGATCACCTGACGGCTTTCAATCACGGTTTTCTGCGCGGCTTCGCTCAGCGGAATCTTCGCTTTCAGCTGTTCAGGGCTGATAAGAATTTCGTTGGAGGTGACATTTAAATCATCAATTGGTAAATCGGCCATCATTTATCCTGGGTGTCGTGCCGGCCGCAATGGGGTGCGACCGTTTCAAAAGTGTTCCACAGCTTAATCAAGCTTGGCCGCTTAGGCTACCCCACGCCTTCTATTACCTTGAAAAACAAAATTATTAACGGCGCCGACGCAATAGTTGCGGATTCATGGCGTGCTTTGTCGTGTTGTTGACTGTCTTGCCTTGGCTGTGACCATTACCATTAGCGGCATAAACCCACATCGTTCAAATGAGGCTTGTATGGATAATAAGAAACCACGCATCGGCATTATCGGCACCGGTGCCATTGGCGGCTTTTATGGCGCCATGCTGGCGAAGGCTGGGCATGATGTTCACTTCTTGTTGCGCAGTGAGTATGACGCGGTGGTTGAGAAAGGCATTACGGTTAACAGCCTGGTTAATGAGCCGCTGCATCTGCATCCGGTACAAGCCTATAAGAACGCCGCTGACATGCCTGCCTGTGACTGGATACTGGTGGGCGCCAAGGCGACCAGCGATGACCTGGGTGACCTGATTGCCAAGGCAGGTAAAGCGGATGCCAAGGTCGTGCTGCTGCAAAACGGGTTGAATAACGAAGACAAGCTGCGTCCCTTTCTGCCCGATAGCATGCACCTGATTGGTGGTCTGTGCTACGTCTGCCTGTTCCGCGAGGGGCCGGGCCTGATCAAACATCAGTTCAACGGCATGATCGACCTGGGTTACCACTCAGGGCCGGCTGCCAATGATGCCAAAGCTTTGCTCGAAGAGGGCGCCGCGCTGCTCAAGTCAGGCGGTATTCCTACTCGTATCCTGCCTGGCGTCGATGCCGCCCGCTGGCAGAAGCTGGTGTGGAATGCGCCCTTTAATGGCACCTCTGTGGTACTGAACGCAGGTACCACCCAGATTCTGGGCAATGAGGCCAGCCGCAAGTTGATCGGCGACATGATGGAAGAAGTGGTCGCGGCGGCCAAAGCCTGTGGCGTAGATATGCCCGATGGCATCGGGCAAAAACTATTGGCCGGGACAGCTGTTATGCCGGACTACCATCCCAGCATGTATCACGACTGGTTACACAAGCGCCCGATGGAGTTGGATAGCCTGTACGGCGAAATGCTGCGTCAGGCCAAGAGTGCCGGTTGCAGCATGCCCAAAACCGAGGCATTGTTGGACATGCTGACGTTCATTCAGAACGGCTATCTCAACGCCTAAACCGCTTAAAAGGACGACTATGCCCGCGCTACTCGGTGACAAACTGGTCATCGCCATCTCATCGAGGGCATTGTTTGATCTGGATGAAAGCCATCAGGTCTATGAGCGTGAGGGGCTGGAAGCCTACCGTCAGTATCAGATAGCCCGCGAGGACTCGCCCCTAGAGCCGGGTGAGGCCTTCGCGCTGGTGCA
This sequence comes from Pseudomonas sp. 5Ae-yellow, assembly GCF_014077575.1. Lineage (NCBI taxonomy): Bacteria > Pseudomonadati > Pseudomonadota > Gammaproteobacteria > Pseudomonadales > Pseudomonadaceae > Pseudomonas > Pseudomonas sp. 5Ae-yellow. Next base: position 2,650 of record NZ_JACGWE010000075.1, read on the forward strand.
AAAGCTATTGCACATCAACAGTTTGCTTGCAGGCGACAGCAGGGTAGAGGTGGTGCTGCTGTCGCGTAACAGCGCGGATACCGGCCTGCGGGTATTCAACTCGATTCAGCACTATCAGCTGGGTATAACGCGCGCCGCCTTCGCTGGCGGCCGCAGTCCCTTTACCTATATTCCTGCCTTTGGCTGTCATCTGTTTCTATCTACTCACGCAGAAGATGTGCGTGCGACGCTGGATGCCGGCTTTGCCGCCGCGACTATTCTGCCTTCACGGCTGCGTCGGGAAACCCGCGACGAACTGCGTATTGCCTTTGATGGCGATGCGGTGCTGTTTTCCGATGAGTCAGAGCAGGTATTTCAGCGCGACGGTTTGGCCGCCTTTCAGGCCAGCGAACAGGCTGCCGCCAGGCAGCCGCTCGGTGGTGGCCCGTTCAAGGCCTTTCTCGCCGCACTTAACCGAATCCAGACCGAGTTTGGGCAGGAGCAATGCCCTATTCGCACCGCCTTGTTCACGGCCCGCAGCGCGCCAGCCCATGAGCGCGTGATACGCACCTTGCGTGAATGGGATATTCGTCTCGACGAGTCGCTGTTTCTGGGTGGGTTGGATAAATCCGAATTTTTACAGGCGTTTGGCGCTGATCTGTTTTTTGATGATCAGGAAGGCCACTGCCAGCGTGCGATGGGCGTGGTGCCGACCGGTCACGTGCCCCATGGCATCAGTAATCTCAAGATCCCCGAGCCGCGTTAATGAACGCTGCGCAACTAATTGATTGTTAATAGATTTTATCGTCTGCTTAATTTTTACTCTGCTGTTGGTCGGCATTGTTAAACTTTCCTGTCTAAACCTGATTTTATCGTCTAACCTAAGACGATTAACAACTAATCTGGTTATAAGCGGTCTATCCCTGACAGACACCTTTGCCGTAACCAAACTACAGCCCAAAAAAGACTCAAAGGTGTAACGCCCAAGAGGCCAAAAGCGGTTTGCATCAAGGCCGCTGGATCAAGCAGAGGAATACCTATGAAGTTGCAGCAACTGCGCTATATCTGGGAAGTGGCCCACCACGATCTCAACGTATCCGCCACGGCGCAGAGCCTGTACACCTCGCAGCCCGGCATCAGCAAGCAGATTCGCCTGCTGGAGGATGAACTCGGCGTAGAGGTTTTTTCGCGTAGCGGCAAACACTTGACGCGCATTACCCCGGCGGGAGAGCGGATTATCGAGACTGCGGGTGAGATACTGCGCAAGGTCGACAGCATCAAGCAGATCGCCCAGGAGTTCAGCAATGAGCGCAAGGGCACGCTAACGCTATCTACCACGCATACCCAGGCACGCTACGCGTTGCCGCCGATTATCAAAAAATTCATCAGCAGCTACCCCGACGTCTCTTTGCATATGCACCAAGGCACGCCGATGCAGATCTGCGAAATGGCCGTCGATGGTACCGCCGATTTTGCCATCGCGACTGAGGCGCTTGAGCTGTTTTCCGATTTGGTGATGATGCCCTGTTACAAGTGGAATCGCTGTGTGATCGTGCCCAAGGGGCATCCTCTGGCGGACATTGGTGAATTGACGCTGGAGGCGCTGGCCGAGCATCCGCTGGTCACCTATGTCTTTGGCTTTACGGGGCGCTCCAAACTGGATGAGGCCTTTAGCAATCGTGGCTTGTCGCCCAAGGTGGTGTTCACGGCTGCCGATGCGGATGTGATCAAGACTTACGTTCGTTTGGGCCTGGGTGTGGGTATCGTCGCGCATATGGCAGTGGATGCCGTGGCTGATCCTGATCTGGTGGTGATCGACGCCAGCAAGTTGTTTGAAGCCAGCGTGACCAAGATTGGCTTCCGCCGTGGCACCTTCCTGCGTGGTTACATGTACGACTTTATCGAAACCTTCGCGCCGCACCTCACCCGCGAGATGATCGATAATGCATTGCAGTGCAGTAACAAGCTCGAGCTGGATGAGTTGTTTGCCGGGGTCGAGCTGCCTGTGCATTAAGCGTCACAGTGAGCACAAAAAACCGGAGCATTGCTCCGGTTTTTTGTAGCTGCTGCGTAAAGCGTCAGACAGTACTATCAGGACTTGGCGATCAGGTTGCCGGCGTGCAAACCGCATTCTTTCTGGGTGGCTTCTTCCCACCACCAGCGACCTTCGCGCTCATGCTGATTAGGCAGTACCGGCCGAGTGCAGGGCTCACAGCCGATGCTGACGAAGCCGCGTTCGTGCAACGGATTGTAGGGAATCTCCAGCATGCGGATGTAATTCCAAACGTCTTCGCTACTGTAGCTTGCCAGTGGGTTGAACTTGATCACGGTATGTTCTGGTGTAGAAAACGCCGCGTCCTGCTCAATGACGGGTACGTCTGCGCGGGTGGGGCTCTGGTCTTTGCGCTGGCCAGTAATCCAGGCATCGACGCTGGCCAGTTTGCGGCGTAGTGGGGCGATCTTGCGGATGCCGCAACATTCGCCATGACCGCTTTCATAGAAGTCGAACAGGCCTTTTTCGTGCACGTAGGCTTCGAGTTGCTGATGGTCTGGTGACAGCGCCTCAATCTTGATGCCGTAGTGTTTGCGTACCTGTTCGAGAAACCGGTAGGTTTCCGGGTGCAGGCGGCCGGTATCCAAGGTGAATACCTTGATGTTGGGATTGATTTTCCAGGCCATGTCGAGCACGACGATGTCATCGGCACCACTGAAGGACAGCCAGAGGTTGTCAAAGTGGTTCAAGGCCAGTTCGAGGATCTTTTGTGGCGACTCATTGGCGTAGTCGCCGGCGAGTTTTGCAGTATCAAAGGTAGTCATGGGCATCAGGCTCTTTATCCCGCGGTGTCTGTATTGTTCACCGTTCTATGGGCGGAAAGTCTAACAAAGGGGCTTTAGTCCATCCTCTTTTATTTAGTTATATTTTTATGCGCTTATGTTATTTCAATGGTGATTTTCAGGGCTTTCTCGTTGCGCCTCGAAGCGCTTGGCGGTAGATTGTGCGGCATTGAATTTACCGTTATCAGGAGAGTTACGTGGAAATTGCCTGCCTTGACCTTGAGGGCGTATTGGTCCCCGAAATCTGGATTGCCTTTGCCGAGAAAACCGGCATTGAAGAACTCAAGGCGACAACCCGGGATATTCCTGATTACGATGTGTTGATGAAGCAGCGCCTGTCGATTCTCGACAAGCACGGCCTCAAGCTGTCAGACATTCAGGAAGTCATCGCTACGCTAAAGCCATTGGACGGTGCCGTCGAGTTTGTTAACTGGCTGCGTGAGCGCTTTCAAGTTGTCATTCTGTCCGATACCTTCTACGAGTTTTCGCAGCCACTGATGCGCCAGTTGGGCTTTCCGACCCTGCTTTGCCATCGTTTGATTACCGATGAAAACGACCGCGTAGTGGATTATCAACTGCGCCAGAAAGACCCCAAGCGTCAGTCGGTCGTTGCCTTGAAGAGCATCTACTACCGCATTATTGCCGCTGGTGATTCATACAACGACACCACCATGTTGTCTGAAGCCCATGCTGGTATTCTGTTTCACGCGCCGCAGAACGTGATCGACGAATTTCCGCAGTTCCCGGCAGTGCAGACCTTCGATGATCTGAAGCAGGAATTCATCAAGGCATCCAACCGCGAGCTGTCGCTCTGATCGGTAGTCGCCAATAAAAAAGGTTCATCGCATTTTACCGGGAAACGCTGCTTTGATTTTCAAGAAGAAGTAGTTGTTATCCCGGTAACCGTAAGCCATTCGTTTGATGACCTTGATCTTGTTGTTCATGCCTTCCAGAA
>NZ_JACGWE010000076.1:0-6362 GCF_014077575.1 Pseudomonas sp. 5Ae-yellow
AACAGATCTACCTGCACGCGCAGAAAGACTGGGACGAAAACATCGAGCACGACCAGACGGTGCGCGTCGGCAACGAACGCCACGACACCGTCGAGGCCAACAGCTACAGCGAGTTCAAGGCCGAAGAACACCGCACCACCCACAGTGAGCGCAAGACCGAGGTCAAAGCCAGCGACCACCTACAGGTTGGCCAAACCGCGCACACCAAACTGGGCACCGCTCAACTGACCGAAGCCGGTAACCAGATCCACTACTACGCCGGTGCCAAAGTGGTAATCGACGCCGGCATGGAGCTCACCGCCAAAGGCGGCGGCAGCTTCCTGAAACTCGACCCCAGCGGCATCAGCCTGGGTGGCCCGACGCTCAAAATCAACTCAGGCGGCGCGCCGGGGAGCGGTTCAGGGCTGGGTATTCAGCTACCGGTGCTACCCGGTTTGGCCGATAGTGATAAGGCCGGCAGCCTGCTCGACCTCGCCAGACCAAACCCGGTTCAGCGAAACAATAGCGAAGAACCACGTGAATACGTTTTTAATATCAGGCTCATGGATGTCCCGGGCGAAGACGGGTTTCCGTTAGCACAAACACCGTGGCAACTAGTAATAGGACAAACCACGCTGTTGCTTGAAGGCAAAACCGATGAGCAAGGCAAAGTATTGCTGGATGCTGAACAACAAAAGCAGGTTTCACAAGCATATTGCAGCAACCCAAAGAATCTCTGGCTGTGCTACCCCGGCCAGCGAGTAGCTTTAAGTCTTCACGTGGAAAATGAAAACTGGGACTCAGAGCCTATCGCGTTGGCTGCGCTCGATTATTGTGACCTTCCACACAGCGGGCAAGGTGCGGTTAACACTCTTGTGCTAGAGCGCAGCAAACAGGACAGCGGTTGGCAGACCGACGTCTATTCCCATTTAAAATCAAAGGATTGATAGGCAATGACAGATACCAGCGCTTACAACGGCATACGAGCCAAACAGGTAAATCAGGTCAATAGCGCCGAAGGACAAGCCTATACAGCGTATTCCACACCGGACTACTTCCTCACTAGTGAGTCTGCTTTTGCGCCAAAACGCAGTGGGAATAACGTACGGTTTTTTACTACTGGCGACGACTATTTCAAAGACGTGGCAGCAGCCATTGATGAAGCGAATGAAACAATTTTCATCACTGGCTGGCAGATAAATTATGACGTTCTGCTAGACGGCCAGCGGACACTTTGGCAATGCTTACATCAAGCGCTCACCAGAAAACCTCAGCTACGTGCCTATGTCGCTCCTTGGCTTAGCCCATCGGGGAGCCTGGGAACTTTTGACGTGGATACCATGCTAGCTATATTTCAACTCAACGCTGGCCTGCAAAATGGTCCACGAGCGTTCTGCGTCCCTGCTACTCAGCAGAGTGACATGGGAGGCTTGGGCGTAGCTTTTTCGCACCACCAGAAAAGCGTTGTCATCGATAACCGTGTTGGCTATGTCGGCGGTATTGACTTGGCATACGGAAGAAGAGACGACAACAATTTCAGCTTAGATGCGACCACCCGCAAAGGAAACGATGCTCGCAATCCGTGCATTCCGCAGCTTGGCTGGATGGAAATAGAAGATCATGTAAGCCGCAACGGGCTAATCATGGCGGCTTTGCTGGATTTGTCAAAAGCGTCTCTCGGAGGCCCGACTCCCAGCCGAGCTGAAGTTATAAATAGCTTTAACTATGTCATAGATTTTTTTTCCAGCCCTCGCAGCCCGGTATTGCAGTCAATAGTAGACGGCGTAGACAGAATCCAAGACGCTGCCGCGGGATTAAGCGATGCAATTACTGAGATTAAATATAAAGTTTTAGAGCACAACATTCGCTCTATAGCCAAACTCATAGAATCCAGCCTCAATGACTTTGAGATTGCCCCCCAACTGCGTCAAGAGATTCAGCGCTGGCTAAGCCAGTTACAGGTTGTTCAGGGCAACATAACTGAATCATTGCGCGTAAAAAGCAGCTACCTAATCGCCAAATGGTCCTATGAAACAGGTATTGGTAGAACCTTCGCGGCTCTCTTTAACGGTGGTTACAACACAATACCTGAACACGCAATACAACCCGTTTCAGAACTTGCCACCACCGTTTTTTGGCATTTGCATAATCTTTTGCAAACACAGGCTGCGAGCAACGAAGAGGCGTTTCCTTACCTGCTCGAATATCCTCAGCCGCTCGCCTCTGCAGACAATAGCTGCCTTGCTCCAGATCAACCCCGCATGCCATGGCAGGACGTGCATTGCCGCATAGAAGGCCCATCGGTTTACGATTTGTCTCGGAACTTTATTGATCGCTGGAACAGCCAGCAGGCTTACTTGGCTAATAGCCCACCTTTTCAAAATACCACTCTAGTAAAAAAGGCTTTAGATACCATTGCGACCTGGATCAATCAATTGCTGCGTATGGCACATCTTCACCACTTTCTTGATGCCAACGATCTGATCCAGCTCGACTTTCAGCATGCACCGCCAGTATGGATAAACGAGCAAACGCGACTACCTGTCTATCCTGAAACCATACCCAAGGGAATGAGCGTTCAAGTGCTACGTAGCGCAGCTAACAACATGCAACAACAAGAGCAAAGGGGACGGCTGCAAGCGAATGTACACTTGCCCGCTATGCCAGACTTTACAAGCAGCGGTGTGCAGTCCAACTGCAAGGACGCAATGCTGCAAGCCATCTCCAGCGCACAACACTTCATTTATATCGAGAACCAGTTTTTTCAGAGCGATTTTGGCGCAGATGGCGAACGCTTTGCATCCCTGCCTTTATCAGGTCCTATGGCAAGCCTGCGTGACCCTCGAACGCTACGCCAAGATTTTGTGGCGCGGGTTCGGTTGGTTGAAGCACTGGAAGCGAAGGACGTATGGCAGCTTGATTGGCCTGAAATAGATGCAATCGCTCGTAATGCAGATGAAGAAAGTAACCACTTCCTAGAGCAAATGTTCGCCATGCTCGGTGTGAATGCCCAAGGTTGGGTCACAGACTTCTTGAGCACACCGCAGGATCACATAATTAATACAGTAGGTAGCTCCCTCGCTTCGCGAATAAGCAAGGCAATAGATGAGGGAAACCCTTTCCATGTATATATGGTATTGCCTGTACATCCTGAGGGAACGCTCAATACGCCCAACATCATGCACCAAATCCACCTAACCATGCAGAGTCTGGTATTTGGCGAGAACAGTCTAATCAAGAATATTCAACGCCACATGGCGTTGCGTGCGTTTATTGACCGAGGAGACAGCCCTGAAGAGGCTGCCGAGCGTATCAATAATATTGATCCAAGAACCAACCGCCCTCTATTTGAGCAACAAGATTGGAGCAAATACCTCACCCTTTTGAACCTACGTACATGGGGTGAACTCTCAGGTAAGGTTGTGACAGAACAGATTTATGTCCATAGCAAGCTGCTGATAGCTGACGACCGAGTAGCCATTCTCGGCAGCGCCAATATAAATGATCGCAGTTTGCTAGGCTCTAGAGACTCTGAACTAGCCGTAGTCGTAAGGGACAGTACCCCAGTTACGCTTGCATTGGATGGCGTCACTCAATCTCAAGTGGGGAAAGCTATATATGAGTTTCGAGCTAGCTTGTGGAGAAAGCATTTTGGGTTGAGCTTGACCGGTAACTCAAAAATCCAACCTGCCACTGAATTGATCGGATGCTGGAATACGCCTGCAGCCGAAAGTACTTGGAAAGCGATTCAGAAAATTTCAACTGAAAACACGAGGGAATATGAAAAGTCATTTGTCTTTATTCCTAGAAACCAAAGCCAAGTACAGGCTGAGACATTGGACCATACGAACCAAAATAAGAATAAGTTAGCTGCGTCAGTTTGGCCTACTTGGTCTTATCGTGACGCAAATGAGCTTAGAAAAGGTGGTCTTTTAGCTTACCCTATGCCATATGAGAAGCGTTTCTGGCGATCTCTCGGAGAAAACACACCTCCCGTATATCCAAAGCCAAAAATTATAAAGGGTTTTATGTGCCAACTACCCTCCGAGTGGACTCGCGGTGAGAATAACGATTCAGGCCTAAACTTGAAAGCGGTCGCGACTTTAACGGAACCAGAACAGCCTTTATGGCTCGACGTAAATAGCGAAAAGACCAATCAAGCCTAGAGGAGTTAGCCCCCATGAAGTTAAAACTTAGGTTCATTAGTTTTGCGCTATTAACAATCTCAGCTCTGGACGTCTCAGCTGCACAGCGCCAAGAGTGTTTAGGTCGTTTCACTTTCGACGCCCCGGAAGAAATTGAATGGGCAACTTTTAACGCAGACCGAACGATGCAGATATCCCAAGGTGGCGGGCATGACTTTAGCGATATGGTGGCTGCACGAGGTGATAACGCTACTTACGGTGAGTTCGGCGCGGTTATCTACGTCAGTGATGAAGTAGATAGATCTATGCTTGATGATGTTTATGGGTATAGAAGAGGCAGTAGCATATTATATCAAGACCAGTTGAGGAAAGACCTAGAAACCGACAAAAGCATACTGAAGCAACTTGAGCTTGGAAATTATCCAGCTGCAGATATTGACGAACAGATCGCTCAAATGGATAGCCTTAAAACGAGGATAGCGCTGGCCCTACCAACCACTCACGACCTCGGCATCCCTGATGCCTACTTTGTCGGATCTGCTTCTGCCCCCGACGAAGCCTATATTTATAGAGATAACCGTGTTTACGCTTTTTTTATGAGCGAAGCCTACGCCCAGGGCCAAGGCAAGGAAGCCATGCTCGATATGATGTCGCGCTTCAGGCCTCGTGAGCTCTACGAAGTACCTGATGAAAGCGGTGTCTGCATTCCTTACGGCTTTATTGCCGATGATGGCGATGCGCACTACTCCGTCAAAAACAGCCTGCGCTTTACCGCGACCCCCAACGTGGTTTTTAGCCTAGTCACCGCCTCTGCCCACGACCCGTGGGATACACACCCGAAAACAGGCACCTACGATACCGATTACCGCCCTGGGTTTGACGCCCAAAAATGGACGTTCAGGCGCTTTGTGGAGCCAACCTATATTGGCCCTCACCTGGCAGGCATGGATGGCTGGCGGTTAGACCCTATTCCCGGCTCAGGCGAGCAGGAACGCGGCTGGTTTGGCCTGGCCAAAACCGGCGGCTTGCTAAGCCCCCTGATCGCGGTGCAAGTATTTACCTTCCCCAAAGGCACCGATGACCTGACCGAGTTCACACCGCCACCAGAAAACGTGCTTCCGCGCTGGAAAGCACTTAGCGAAACCATTGAGATCAGGGAGAATTAGGCCATCACGCTATCGGCTGGCCTGAACGTAGAAGGCCAGTCATCAAGGATGAATCATGCCCTACTCCCCCAACTCTCTAGCAACCCGACTCATAGCTGCCGCCTTCATCTCCAGCGCCCTGCTAATGCTCAATGCCTGCTCTGCACAAAACAGCGGGTCGGGAGTAAGGCATCTGGGCGCGCCGATTGAGGGGTATAGCCATACCTCTGATGCAATTAACCGATTTAGTGTGAATGGCAATGGCGGTCCGAATGTGGGGCCTCACCAGGGCGGAGGAAAACAAAACTGCTGTGTCACGTTGCCGGTCACCTGGCAACCGGGTCTGACGGTGGTGGTGGAGTGGGAGAAAGATCCGGATCCGCTAGCTTATGGCTCTTGGCCAGAAAAGATGTTTACTGATGCCTGGAATGAGCGTATGGCGGAGCACAGTAAAAAATACACTCACCATAGAGTTGAGGTTGAAGTGGCACCCTATGACGCTCTGGGGGTAGTCAGCGTCCATTTTCTGCCTTGCAATGAAGTTAAAGTTGCTGCCGGAACGACACGACCGGGTTTGCCGAATCATCCTTATCAATACTCGCTCAACATGGAAGAGCCCGACCAATGCCCAGCATCACCAAAAGACTAAACGGCGCGACGAATCTAGCTCTCGTCTCAGCCATTTATCTCGCGCTTTGCGCGTCGAGTGTGTTCGCCACCAATGACTATCAAACACCAGAGGGCTGGCGCACTGAGTGCCTGGGCCGCTCTCAGTTTGATATGCCGCCTCATACGGTCTGGCACTTGCGCATGCCTTTCGACAACTCAGTTTCCTATGTGACTGACGATCCTTGGTTTGGCCGCTATATGGACTATGGCACCGAGCCCGTGAGCGGAGTTTACAAACTTGTCCGCATACGTATCAGCCCCGAAACAACGCGAGCAGCATTCGACAATGCCGTAGGTGGGTGGTCTCAAGGACCAAGTGCAACAACTGAGATAGAGTGTTGCCATGAGAACCTATACGCATTTAACCACTGACGAACGGGTCGCCTTGATGCTGATGCAAGGCCAAGGATTGAGCCTACGCTCC
>NZ_JACGWE010000053.1:0-16176 GCF_014077575.1 Pseudomonas sp. 5Ae-yellow
TGCTTGAGCTGGTAGAGATGGAAGTGCGTGATTTGCTGAGCGCCTATGACTTCCCGGGCGATGATACGCCCATCATCATCGGTTCTGCGCTGATGGCATTGGAAGGCAAAGACGACAACGAAATCGGCACTACTGCTGTCAGGAAGCTGGTTGAGACTCTGGATGTTTATATTCCTGAGCCTGAGCGCGCGATTGACAAGCCGTTCCTGATGCCTATCGAAGACGTATTCTCTATCTCTGGTCGCGGTACTGTTGTGACTGGTCGTGTAGAGCGCGGTATCGTCAAGGTCGGTGAAGAAGTCGAGATTGTTGGTATCAAAGATACCGTCAAGACCGTTTGTACTGGTGTTGAAATGTTCCGCAAGCTGCTTGACGAAGGTCGCGCTGGTGAGAACGTTGGTGTTCTGCTGCGTGGTACCAAGCGTGAAGACGTAGAGCGCGGTCAGGTTCTGGCCAAGCCGGGCACTATTACTCCTCACACTCGCTTCGAAGCCGAAGTGTATGTGCTGGGTAAAGACGAAGGCGGTCGTCACACTCCGTTCTTCAAAGGCTATCGTCCTCAGTTCTACTTCCGTACCACCGACGTTACCGGTTCCTGCGAATTGCCGGAAGGTATCGAGATGGTAATGCCTGGCGATAACGTCAAGCTGGACGTCACTCTGATCGCTCCTATTGCGATGGAAGACGGTCTGCGCTTTGCGATTCGTGAAGGTGGCCGTACCGTAGGTGCGGGTGTTGTTGCTAAGATCATCCAGTAATTACGGATTGATCTTGAGTTGTCGAGCCGGTATGATTGCCGGCTCGACTGCGATTACAGGCCAGTAGCTCAATTGGCAGAGCGGCGGTCTCCAAAACCGCAGGTTGGGGGTTCGATTCCCTCCTGGCCTGCCAGATTTTTATCTGGCTTCCAAAACAGGATTTAAGATTCATGAGCACTAAGGCAGAGCTGCACGATAACCGCTTCGATGTGCCAAAGTGGGTTGTTGTGGCTTTACTAGTCTTCGTTGGTGTAGCCGGAGACTCCTACTTTTCTGCTGAGCCTGTTTTGTACCGCGCCATTGCTTTGGTCGTGCTTGGTATTGTGGCTGGCTTCGTTGCCCTGCAAACGAGCAAAGGAAAAGCATTTTGGGCGTTGTTGAAAGAAGCGCGTATTGAAATACGCAAAGTAGTATGGCCGACCCGGCCTGAAACCATCCAAACGACCTTGATTGTTGTGGCAGTGGTTTTAGTGATGGCCCTGATTTTGTGGGGGCTTGATACGTTTCTGGGTTGGATTATTTCTCAGTTTATTGGTTAAGGGTGCTCCGTGTCTAAGCGATGGTACGTAGTGCATGCCTATTCGGGCTTCGAAAAGCATGTTATGCGCTCTCTGCATGAGCGCGTCAAGCTGGCCGGAATGGAAGACCAATTCGGCGATATTCTAGTTCCCACCGAAGAAGTGGTGGAGATGCGCAACGGTCAGAAGCGCAAGAGCGAGCGTAAGTTTTTCCCGGGTTACGTGCTGGTTCAAATGGAAATGAACGAAGGCACCTGGCACTTGGTGAAAGATACAACTCGCGTACTTGGTTTCATTGGCGGCACTGCCGACAAGCCTGCGCCCATTACCGACAAAGAAGCGGATACGATTCTGCGTCGCGTAGCGGATGGTACTGACAAGCCCAAGCCTAAGACTCTGTTTGAGCCAGGCGAAGTTGTACGGGTTACTGATGGTCCGTTTGCTGACTTTAATGGTGTTGTTGAAGAAGTTAATTACGAGAAAAGCCGGGTTCAGGTGGCGGTTCTCATTTTTGGACGCCCCACTCCGGTGGAGCTCGATTTCGGTCAGGTCGAAAAAGGCTGATTTCACTCAATCCCCTGAACCCTGCAATGCCTTGAGCAATGCGGGGTTTTGTTGTCAGTTGGGGAATGTTTCTAAACCGGGAAGCCGCAAGGCGCTACTACCCTTTGGAGAAAGACAATGGCGAAGAAGATTCAGGCTTATATCAAGCTGCAAGTCAAGGCCGGTCAGGCTAACCCAAGTCCGCCGGTAGGTCCGGCTCTGGGTCAGCACGGTGTGAATATCATGGAGTTCTGCAAGGCGTTCAACGCCAAGACCCAAGGCATTGAGCCAGGTCTGCCAACCCCCGTGATTATCACTGTTTACAGTGACCGTAGCTTTACATTTGAAACCAAAAGCACGCCCGCCGCGGTTCTGCTGAAGAAGGCCGCTGGCCTGAAGAGCGGCTCTGCTCGTCCCAATAGCCAGAAAGTGGGTACTGTTACCCGCGCTCAGCTGGAAGAGATCGTTAACGCCAAGCAGGCTGATCTGACCGCTGCTGATATGGAAGCTGCACTGCGTACCATCGCTGGTTCCGCTCGCAGCATGGGCCTTAACGTGGAGGGTTTGTAATGGCTAAGTTGACTAAGCGCCAAAAGGCAATCAGCGAGAAAGTACAGGCTAATAAAGTCTACGGCTTCGAAGATGCCGCTGCAGTTCTGGCTGAAGTGTCCGCTGTTAAGTTCGTTGAGTCTTTCGACGTTTCTGTGAATCTGGGCGTTGATCCACGTAAGTCTGATCAGGTTGTTCGTGGTGCTACCTTGCTGCCGCACGGTACTGGCAAGACAGTTCGCGTTGCCGTGTTCACTCAGGGCGCTAACGCTGAGGCGGCTTTGGCTGCTGGTGCAGACAAGGTCGGTATGGATGACCTGGCTGCAGAAATGAAAGCTGGCGACCTGAACTATGACGTCGTTATCGCTTCCCCGGATGCGATGCGTGTTGTCGGTCAGTTGGGTCAGTTGCTTGGTCCGCGCGGTCTGATGCCTAACCCTAAAGTAGGTACTGTTTCTGCTGACGTGGGTACTGCTGTCAAGAACGCCAAGGCCGGTCAGGTTCGTTATCGTACCGACAAGAACGGCATCATCCATTGCTCAATCGGCAAGGTTGGATTCGATGCGGTTAAGTTGAAAGAGAACGTTGAAGCTCTGCTGGCTGACCTGAAAAAGGCCAAGCCATCTACTTCTAAAGGCGTTTATCTGAAGCGTGTCACCCTGAGCACCACTATGGGCCCGGGTGTGCAGATTGACCAGGCTTCTCTGGACGTTTGATCTATCGGCGTAGTGCGATAGCGCTACGCCAACTTATTGGGGTCCCTGCCTGGCGGGGGCCGTCCAAGACCGTAGGCGGCGTAAGCCTTAAACAAGTAAGCCTACGCAGATGGTGCTCCCGATTCAGTGCAGGCTGGATCTGACACCAAAACACACCGCCCGCGAGGGTGGTCAATGGTAAATCCAGGAGTAAAACCCGTGGCAATTAAGCTCGAAGACAAAAAGGCCATCGTCGCTGAAGTCAACGAAGCTGCCAAAGGTGCGCTGTCTGCCGTTGTGGCTGATGCCCGCGGTGTAAGCGTTGCTGCTATGACTGGTCTCCGCAAAGAAGCTCGCGAAGCTGGTGTTTACGTACGTGTTGTACGTAACACTCTGCTGCGTCGCGCTATTGAAGGCACTAATTACACATGCCTGAATGAAACCTTTGTGGGTCCTACCCTGATTGCATTCTCCAACGAGCATCCGGGCGCTGCCGCCCGTCTGTTCAAAGAGTTCGCCAAGGGTCAGGACAAGTTTGAGATCAAAGCAGCTGCGTTTGAAGGCAACTTCCTTGCAGCAAGTGAAATCGACAAGCTGGCAACTTTGCCGACCTACGACGAGGCCATCAGTCAGCTGATGAGTGTCATCCAGGGCGCAACCAGCAAGTTCGTTCGTACTTTGGCCGCTGTCCGCGATCAGAAGGAAGCCGAAGCTGCCTGATAGGCGCCTCGCTTGCTTTTCACGCTTTTAATGTTTTGACGGCAACAGCCGTCCCCCAATACAGGAATTTAGAGTCATGGCTCTGACCAACGAAGATATCATCAACGCCGTATCCGAAATGTCCGTTATGCAGGTTGTAGAACTGATCTCCGCTATGGAAGAGAAGTTCGGCGTATCTGCTGCCGCTGCTGTTGCTGCTGGCCCGGCTGCTGGCCCGGCTGCTGCTGAAGAGCAGACCGAGTTTGACGTTGTTCTGCTGGAAACTGGCGAGAAGAAAGTTAACGTCATCAAGGCTGTACGCGAACTGACAGGTCTTGGCCTGAAAGAAGCCAAGGCACTGGTTGACGGCGCTCCTGGCACCATCAAGGAAGCTGCTTCCAAGGACGAGGCAGAAGCTGCCAAGAAGACTCTGGAAGAAGCTGGCGCCAAGGTCGAGCTCAAGTAAGCTCGCCCGACCTTGCGTCGACAATCTGATTTCAACGGTCAGATTGATGGCTGGTGGCCTGTGTGCCACCGGCCTTTTTCCGTTGTATCCCGCCGTGCCGGCGGGCAACGGTAGCACTCAAGCGAGTGGGCAAGACTTAGGGCTTGCACGCATTTTCAGGTTTTCCCGCTGCGCGGGAAGGCCAATCAAGCAGGTGACCAAGCTGGGGAACGCTGATGGCTTACTCATATACTGAGAAAAAACGTATCCGCAAGGACTTTGGCAAACTGCCGCATGTGATGGATGTGCCCTATTTGCTGGCTATTCAGCTGGATTCCTATCGGGAATTCCTGCAAGCCGAGTCAAATAAAGGGCAGGTTCGTGATATCGGTCTGCACGCGGCCTTCAAATCTGTCTTCCCCATTATCAGCTATTCGGGTAATGCGGCGCTGGAATATGTCGGTTACCGCCTTGGCGACCCGGCGTTCGACGTCAAGGAATGCGTTTTGCGCGGGGTTACCTATGCGGTGCCGCTGCGCGTAAAAGTGCGCCTGATCATCTTTGATCGTGAATCGTCCAACAAGGCGATCAAGGACATCAAGGAGCAGGAAGTTTATATGGGGGAAATCCCCCTGATGACCGAAAACGGTACCTTTGTAATCAACGGTACTGAACGGGTTATCGTATCTCAGCTACACCGTAGTCCGGGCGTGTTCTTTGATCACGACCGTGGCAAGACGCACAGCTCCGGCAAGCTGCTTTACTCTGCCCGCGTGATTCCTTACCGCGGCTCTTGGCTAGACTTCGAATTTGATCCAAAGGACTGCGTATTCGTCCGTATCGACCGTCGTCGTAAGCTGCCGGCAAGCGTGTTGTTGCGTGCTCTGGGTTACCACACCGAAGAAATTCTCGACATCTTCTATGACACCAACGTTTTCGCCGTGCATGGCGAAAACCTGATGCTCGAACTGGTGCCGCAGCGTCTGCGTGGCGAGATCGCCACCTTTGACATCAAAGATGGCAAGGGCAAGGTGATCGTAGAGAAAGGTCGTCGTGTTACCGCACGTCACATCAGCCAGTTGGAGAAGGCAGGTATCACCAGCCTGGAAGTGCCTTTCGATTACATCATCGGGCGCGCCATTGCCAAGCCGATCGTGCATCCGGCGACTGGCGAGATCCTGGTTGAGGCCAACGTTGAGGTGACTGCTGATCTGGTGCTGAAACTGGCCAAGTCGCAGATCACTCGCATTGAGACCCTGTATACCAACGATATCGATTGTGGTCCGTTCGTGTCCGATACCCTGCGTATCGATAACACCACTACCCAGCTCGAAGCCTTGGTTGAGATTTATCGGATGATGCGTCCTGGCGAGCCGCCAACCAAGGATGCCGCCGAGACGCTGTTCTCTAATCTGTTCTTCAGCAGCGACCGTTACGATCTGTCTGCGGTTGGTCGCATGAAGTTCAATCGCCGCATTGGTCGTGAAGAGATCGAAGGCGCTGGCGTATTGAGCAAGGAAGACATCATTGAGGTGCTCAAGACCCTGGTTGATATCCGTAACGGCAAAGGCGTCGTGGATGATATCGATCACCTGGGTAACCGCCGTATTCGTTCCGTCGGTGAGATGGCCGAAAACCAGTTCCGTGTTGGTCTGGTCCGGGTTGAGCGCGCGGTTAAAGAGCGTCTGTCCATGGCCGAAAGCGAAGGCCTGATGCCGCAGGATCTGATCAACGCCAAGCCGGTTGCGGCGGCGGTGAAAGAGTTCTTCGGTTCCAGCCAGCTGTCCCAGTTCATGGACCAGAACAACCCGCTGTCCGAGATTACCCACAAGCGCCGTGTGTCTGCGCTTGGGCCGGGCGGTCTGACCCGTGAGCGTGCTGGCTTTGAAGTACGTGACGTACACCCGACCCACTACGGTCGTGTATGTCCAATCGAAACGCCAGAAGGCCCGAACATTGGTTTGATCAACTCGCTGGCAACCTATGCGCGTACCAACCAGTATGGTTTCCTTGAGAGCCCATATCGTCGCGTTAAGAATGCTGTCGTCACTGACGAGATCGTATTCCTGTCAGCGATTGAAGAAGCCGATCACGTTATCGCCCAGGCCAGCGCCAAGGTTGAAGACGGTCAGCTGACTGACGATCTGGTGGCTGTGCGTCACATGAACGAATTCACCGTTAAGGCGCCGCATGAAGTGACCTTGATGGACGTTTCGCCGCGCCAGGTGGTGTCGGTCGCTGCGTCTTTGATTCCGTTCCTGGAGCACGATGACGCCAACCGCGCACTCATGGGTTCCAACATGCAGCGTCAGGCTGTTCCAACTCTGCGTGCTGAGAAGCCGCTGGTGGGAACCGGCATGGAGCGTAACGTTGCACGTGACTCCGGTGTCTGTGTAACCGCGCGCCGTGGTGGTGTGATCGACTCGGTTGACGCCAGTCGCGTTGTGGTTCGCGTCAACGATGACGAAGTTGAATCCGGTGAAGCAGGTGTGGATATCTACACCCTGACCAAATACACCCGCTCCAACCAGAATACCTGTATTAACCAGCGTCCATTGGTGAAGAAGGGCGATAAGGTTGCGGCCAAGGATATTCTGGCTGACGGCTCTTCTGTCGATATGGGCGAGTTGGCGCTAGGTCAGAATATGCGCGTAGCGTTCATGCCCTGGAATGGCTACAACTTCGAAGACTCGATCCTGGTCTCCGAGCGTGTTGTGCAGGAAGATCGTTTTACTACTATCCACATTCAGGAACTCACCTGTGTGTCGCGCGATACCAAGCTGGGGCCGGAAGAGATTTCTTCTGATATTCCCAACGTTGGCGAAGCCGCGCTAGGTAAGTTGGATGAGGCCGGCATTGTCTATGTTGGTGCTGAGGTGGGGCCTGGTGACATTCTGGTCGGTAAGGTTACTCCTAAGGGCGAAACCCAGCTGACGCCAGAAGAGAAGCTGTTGCGTGCGATCTTCGGTGAGAAGGCGTCCGATGTTAAGGACACCTCCCTGCGTGTGCCCACTGGCACCAAGGGTACCGTTATCGACGTTCAGGTCTTTATTCGCGACGGTGTAGAGCGTGATACACGCGCACTGGCTATCGAGAAGGAACAGCTTGATGAGATCCGTAAGGATCTGCAGGAAGAGTTCCGTATCGTTGAAACCGCTACCTTCGAGCGTTTGGCTGCAGCCCTTGACGGTCAGACCGTCGAAGGCGGTGCTGGCTTGAAGAAAGGCGCTGTGCTAAACGCCGAGATTCTGGGCGGTATCGAGCGTGGTCAGTGGTTCAAGTTGCGTATGACCGAAGACGCACTCAACGAGCAGTTGGAGCGAGCCCAGGGTTATCTGGTTGACCGTCGCAAGCTGCTTGATGAGAAGTTTGAAGATAAGAAGCGCAAGTTGCAGCAGGGCGATGACCTGGCGCCGGGTGTACTCAAGATTGTTAAGGTTTACCTGGCAATCAAGCGTCGCATCCAGCCTGGTGACAAGATGGCCGGTCGTCACGGTAACAAGGGTGTTATCTCCGTGATCATGCCGATCGAAGACATGCCGCACGATGAGAACGGCACCCCTGTCGATATCGTCTTGAATCCGCTGGGCGTTCCATCACGTATGAACGTTGGTCAGATTCTGGAAACCCACCTGGGCCTCGCGGCCAAGGGGCTGGGCGAAAAGATCAATCGTATGCTCGAAGAGCAGCGTAAGATTGCTGACCTGCGCAAGTTCCTGGATGAGGTCTATAACCAGGTTGGCGGTCGTCAGGAGAATCTGGACAGTCTGAGCGATCAGGAAATCATCGAACTGGCCAATAACCTGCGTGGTGGCGTACCTATGGCTACCGCAGTATTTGATGGCGCGGCTGAGACCGAGATCAAGCACATGCTGCGTCTCGCTGATTTGCCGGATAGCGGTCAGATGAGGTTGTGGGACGGTCGTACCGGCAATTGCTTCGATCGCCCGGTGACCGTTGGTTATATGTACATGCTCAAGCTGAACCACTTGGTTGATGACAAGATGCACGCGCGTTCAACCGGTTCTTACAGCCTGGTTACCCAGCAGCCGTTGGGTGGTAAGGCGCAGTTTGGTGGGCAGCGCTTTGGTGAGATGGAGGTTTGGGCACTTGAAGCTTATGGTGCCGCCTACACCCTGCAGGAAATGCTGACCGTGAAGTCGGACGACGTGAACGGCCGTACCAAGATGTATAAAAACATCGTGGATGGCGATCATCGTATGGAGGCGGGCATGCCTGAATCCTTCAACGTATTGGTCAAGGAAATTCGTTCGCTCGGTATCGATATCGAACTGGAATCTGATTAACCACCAACTGCCCACGTCTCGGGCGGCGTAACGTCGCCGCCCTTGAGACACTGCGAGGAGTATAGGCCTTGAAAGACTTATTGAACCTGCTTAAGTCCCAGGGACAGATTGAAGAGTTCGATTCCATTCGAATCGGCTTGGCGTCTCCGGAAATGATCCGGTCCTGGTCCTACGGCGAAGTTAAAAAGCCGGAAACCATCAATTACCGCACCTTTAAACCGGAGCGGGACGGTCTGTTTTGTGCCAAGATTTTTGGCCCAGTTAAAGACTACGAATGCCTGTGCGGCAAGTACAAGCGTCTTAAGCATCGCGGTGTGATCTGTGAAAAGTGTGGCGTTGAAGTCGCACTGGCCAAGGTTCGTCGTGAGCGCATGGGGCACATTGAACTGGCCTCACCTGTGGCGCACATCTGGTTCCTGAAATCGCTGCCGTCACGTATCGGCCTGCTGCTGGATATGACCCTGCGTGATATCGAGCGCGTACTTTATTTCGAGAGCTACGTGGTTATCGAGCCGGGCATGACTACCCTGGACAAGGGTCAGTTGCTGAACGATGAGCAGTATTTCGAAGCGCTGGAAGAGTTCGGTGATGATTTCGACGCTCGCATGGGCGCCGAGGCTGTTTATGAACTGCTGACCGCGATGGATCTCGCTCACGAGATTGGCAAATTGCGCGAAGAAATTCCGCAGACCACCTCCGAGACCAAAATCAAGAAGCTGTCCAAGCGTCTGAAGTTGATGGAAGCCTTTGATGGCTCCGGCAACAAGCCAGAGTGGATGGTCATGACCGTATTGCCAGTTTTGCCGCCGGATCTGCGTCCGCTGGTACCGCTGGACGGTGGCCGCTTCGCGACCTCGGATCTGAACGATCTGTATCGCCGTGTTATCAACCGTAACAACCGTCTGAAGCGTCTGCTGGACTTGTCTGCGCCCGATATTATCGTGCGGAACGAGAAGCGTATGCTGCAGGAGTCGGTTGACGCGCTGCTGGACAACGGTCGTCGTGGTCGTGCCATTACGGGTACCAACAAGCGTCCGCTGAAGTCTCTGGCAGACATGATTAAAGGTAAGCAGGGTCGCTTCCGTCAGAACCTGCTGGGTAAGCGCGTAGACTACTCCGGTCGTTCTGTGATCGTGGTCGGTCCTACCCTGCGTC
Organism: Pseudomonas sp. 5Ae-yellow; assembly: GCF_014077575.1. NCBI lineage: Bacteria > Pseudomonadati > Pseudomonadota > Gammaproteobacteria > Pseudomonadales > Pseudomonadaceae > Pseudomonas > Pseudomonas sp. 5Ae-yellow. Next base: position 9,670 of record NZ_JACGWE010000053.1, read on the forward strand.
TGCACCAGTGCGGTCTGCCTAAGAAGATGGCGCTTGAGCTGTTCAAGCCTTTCATCTTTGGCAAACTGGAGCACCGTGGTCTGGCTACCACTATCAAAGCCGCCAAGAAAATGGTCGAGCGCGAACTGCCAGAAGTATGGGACATCCTCGCTGAAGTTATCCGCGAGCACCCCGTGCTGCTGAACCGTGCACCAACCCTGCACCGTCTTGGCATTCAGGCGTTTGAGCCGGTTCTGATTGAAGGTAAAGCGATTCAGCTGCACCCGTTGGTCTGTGCCGCCTATAACGCCGACTTTGACGGTGACCAAATGGCTGTGCACGTTCCACTGACCCTTGAGGCTCAGTTGGAAGCGCGCGCACTGATGATGTCGACCAACAACATCCTGTCTCCGGCCTCTGGCGAGCCAATTATTGTGCCGTCGCAGGACGTGGTATTGGGCTTGTATTACATGACTCGCACACGCATCAACGCCAAAGGCGAAGGTATGCGTTTCAGCGGTGTCAATGAAGTCGAGATGGCTTATCGCAGCGGCCAGGTCGAACTGCATGCGCTGGTCAAGGTGCGTATCACCGAGACCGTCAAGCACAAAGACGAAAGCTGGACCACCGAAACGCGTATCGTTGATACCACCGTTGGTCGTGCGTTGTTGTTCCAGATCCTGCCGAAGGGCTTGCCCTACGAAATGGTCGATCAGCCGCTGAAGAAAAAGGCGATTTCCAAGCTGATCAACCAGTGCTATCGCGTGGTCGGTTTGAAAGAAACCGTTATCTTCGCTGACCAGTTGATGTACACAGGTTTCGCCTACTCGACTATCTCGGGCGCGTCCATTGGTGTGAACGACTTCGTCATTCCTGACGAGAAGGCGCGCATCATTGATGAGGCGACTGAAGAAGTTAAAGAAATTGAAGATCAGTACGCTTCCGGCCTGGTAACCCAGGGCGAGAAGTACAACAAGGTTATCGACTTGTGGTCCAAGGCCAACGATGAGATTTCCAAGGCGATGATGGATAACCTCAAGTCAACTCGCGTGCTTGACCGCGATGGCAAGGAGGTCGATCAGGAGTCCTTTAACTCCATGTATATGATGGCTGACTCCGGTGCTCGGGGTTCCGCTGCACAGATTCGTCAGCTGGCTGGTATGCGTGGTTTGATGGCCAAGCCGGATGGCTCGATCATCGAAACGCCTATTACTGCGAACTTCCGTGAAGGTTTGAACGTACTCCAGTACTTCATCTCTACTCACGGTGCTCGTAAGGGTCTGGCTGATACCGCACTGAAGACCGCGAACTCCGGTTATCTGACTCGTCGTCTGGTTGACGTTGCGCAGGATCTGGTTATTACCGAGCCTGATTGCGGTACCGACAACGGCTTGTTGATGTCTCCGCACATTGAAGGCGGTGATATCGTTGAGCCTCTGGGTGAGCGAGTTCTGGGTCGTGTTGTTGCGCGTGACGTAGTCAAGCCTGGCACCGAAGAGACCATTGTTGCCGCTGGCACTCTGATCGACGAGCAGTGGGTTGAGTTCCTCGAGAAGAACAGTGTTGACGAAGTCATCGTGCGTTCGCCGATCACTTGTGACACGCATTACGGTGTTTGTGCCACTTGCTACGGTCGCGACCTGGCACGTGGTCACTTGATCAACATCGGTGAGGCGGTGGGTGTTATCGCTGCTCAGTCGATTGGTGAGCCGGGTACCCAGCTGACCATGCGTACCTTCCACATCGGTGGTGCGGCTAGCCGGACCTCTGCTGCTGACAGCGTTCAAGTGAAGAATGGCGGTACTATTCGCCTGCACAACCTGAAGCATGTTGAGCGCGCAGACGGAGCCCTGGTGGCGGTATCTCGTTCCGGTGAGTTGGCTGTTGCCGACGAGTTTGGCCGTGAGCGTGAGCGCTACAAGCTCCCCTATGGTGCCGTTATTTCCATCAAGGAAGGCGACAAGGTTGATGCCGGTCGCGTGGTTGCCAAGTGGGATCCGCACACTCACCCCATCGTTACCGAAATTACCGGTACCGTGGCCTTCTTTGGTATGGACGAAGGTATCACCATCAAGCGTCAGGCTGATGAGTTGACCGGTTTGACCAATATTGAAGTTCTGGATGCGAAGGATCGCCCGGCATCGGGTAAAGACATCCGTCCGGCGGTCAAGCTGGTTGATGACAATGGCAAGGAGCTGATGCTGCCGGGTACTGATGTACCTGCTCAGTATTTCCTGCCAGCCAACGCACTGGTCAATCTGACCGATGGTGCCAAGGTGAACGTGGGTGACGTTGTTGCACGTATCCCGCAGGAAACGTCGAAGACCCGTGATATCACCGGTGGTCTGCCACGTGTTGCTGACTTGTTTGAAGCGCGTCGTCCGAAAGAGCCGTCCATCCTGGCGGAAATCAGCGGTACGATTTCCTTCGGCAAGGAGACCAAAGGTAAGCGTCGTCTGGTTATTACACCGACCGATGGCAGCGATCCTTACGAAGAGCTGATTCCGAAGTGGCGCCACCTGAACGTGTTTGAAGGTGAGCAGGTTACCAAGGGTGAGGTTATTTCCGATGGTCCGAGCAACCCGCATGACATCTTGCGTCTGCTGGGCGTCAGTGCGCTGGCCAAGTATATCGTTAACGAAATTCAGGACGTTTATCGCCTGCAGGGCGTGAAGATCAACGACAAGCACATCGAAACGACGCTTCGTCAGATGTTGCGTAAGGTTGAGATTAGCGAGTCTGGCGACTCCAACTTTATCAAAGGCGACCAGGTCGAATTGACTCACGTGCTTGATGCGAACTCGGAGTTGGCAGGTCAGGACAAGTTCCCGGCCAAGTACGAGCGCGTATTGTTGGGTATCACCAAGGCATCTCTGTCGACCGAATCGTTTATATCGGCTGCGTCCTTCCAGGAAACCACGCGGGTACTGACCGAGGCTGCCGTTACCGGTAAGCGCGATCACTTGCGCGGCCTGAAAGAGAACGTCGTCGTAGGTCGTTTGATTCCTGCGGGTACCGGTTTGGCTTATCACGCTGAGCGCAAGCGCCAGAAGATGGCCGACAAGCCGGTCAAGGTCAGTGCCAGCGAAGTAGAGCAGGCTCTGTCCGACGCGCTTAATTCGAGCGGAAACTGACAGGTCGCCCGGCCCTTCGGGGTTGGGCTCCTTGACGATCGGGGTCGGTGTCTATAGAATTCCGTACCCCTAAAATTGGCGGGGCGACAAGTCCTGCCATTTTTTATTAACTATGTCCTAAGACATCAGTGGAGTTTTGCTAGATGGCAACAATTAACCAGCTGGTTCGTAAGCCGCGTAAGCGTGTCGCTGAGAAGAGCGACGTGCCGGCGCTGCAGAACTGCCCGCAGCGTCGTGGTGTTTGCACTCGCGTGTATACCACTACGCCAAAGAAGCCGAACTCGGCTCTGCGTAAAGTCTGCCGTGTTCGTTTGACCAATGGCTACGAAGTTTCATCCTATATCGGTGGTGAAGGTCACAACCTGCAAGAGCACAGCGTCGTTCTGATTCGCGGCGGTCGTGTAAAAGATTTGCCAGGTGTGCGTTACCACACTGTTCGCGGTTCTTTGGACACCTCAGGTGTTAAAGATCGTCGGCAGGGTCGTTCTAAATATGGCGCCAAGCGTCCTAAGTAATACTGAATTCATTTACCTGAGTCGATAAGAGTAAGGTCAGGCGTAACCGAATGGTTATGATCCTGGGCTAACCTGAAGACCGTTTGAGGGCTTATCATGCCAAGACGTCGCGTAGCAGCAAAACGTGAGATTCTGCCAGAACCTAAGTATGGCAGTCAGATTCTCGCGAAATTCATGAACCACGTAATGGAAAGTGGCAAAAAATCCACCGCAGAGCGCATCGTGTACGGCGCGCTGGACAAGGTAAAAGAGCGCACCAAGACCGAGGAGCCCGTTGAGCTGTTCGAGAAGGCGCTGGATGCCATTGCTCCGCTCGTGGAAGTAAAATCTCGCCGTGTAGGTGGTGCCACCTATCAGGTTCCGGTTGAAGTGCGTCCCTCCCGTCGCAATGCATTGGCAATGCGCTGGTTGGTAGACGCTGCCCGTAAGCGTGGCGAGAAGTCAATGGCTCTGCGCTTGGCTGGTGAGCTGGTTGATGCTTCCGAAGGCAAGGGTGCCGCTGTTAAGAAGCGTGAAGACGTGCACCGCATGGCTGAAGCCAACAAGGCGTTCTCTCACTACCGTTTCTAAACGGCTCAGGAGATTATTGTGGCTCGTACAACTCCGATTAATCTGTACCGGAATATTGGTATCTGTGCGCACGTCGATGCGGGCAAGACCACGACCACGGAACGGATTTTGTTTTATACCGGTGTGAACCACAAGATGGGCGAAGTCCATGATGGCGCTGCCACCATGGACTGGATGGCCCAGGAGCAGGAGCGGGGGATTACGATTACCTCCGCTGCTACTACTGCCTTCTGGCAGGGCTCCGAAAAGCAGTACGACAAGCATCGTGTCAATATTATTGATACCCCTGGTCACGTTGACTTCACTATCGAAGTAGAGCGCTCTTTGCGCGTGCTTGATGGTGCTGTCGTCGTTTTCTGTGGTACCTCTGGTGTCGAACCCCAGTCTGAAACCGTGTGGCGTCAAGCCAACAAATACGGTGTTCCGCGTATTGTTTACGTGAACAAGATGGATCGCCAGGGTGCCAACTTCCTGCGTGTGGTTGAGCAGATCAAGAGGCGGTTGGGTCACACTCCGGTGCCGATTCAGCTGGCGATTGGGGCGGAAGAAGAGTTTGAGGGGCAGGTAGATCTGCTGCGCATGAAGGCGATTTACTGGAATGCTGATGACAGTGGAATGACCTTCCGTGAGGAGGAGATTCCTGCCGAGCTGGTCGAGCAGGCTGCGGCTTATCGTGAGCAAATGGTCGAGGCTGCTGCCGAGGCTAACGAAGAGCTTATGAATAAGTATCTTGAGGGGGTTGAGTTAACGCCCGAAGAGATCAAGGCGGGTCTGCGTCAGCGCACGCTGGCATGCGAAATTGTGCCAGCGGTCTGCGGTTCATCGTTCAAGAACAAGGGTGTTCCCCTGGTTCTGGATGCAGTTATTGACTATCTGCCAGCGCCCGATCAGGTGGTGGCCATCAAGGGTGTTCATCCTGACGATGAAGAGAAAGTCGATGAGCGTCATGCGGATGATGATGAGCCCTTTGCTGCCTTGGCTTTCAAGATTGCAACTGATCCCTTTGTTGGTACTTTGACTTTCGCTCGGGTCTACTCAGGTGTTTTGACGTCTGGTGATGCGGTGCTTAACTCGGTCAAGGGCAAGAAGGAGCGAGTTGGTCGCATGGTTCAGATGCATGCCAACGCCCGTGAAGAGATCAAGGAGGTTCGTGCTGGCGATATCGCTGCATTGATCGGCATGAAAGATGTCACTACGGGAGATACGCTGTGCTCCCAGGACAAGCCGATCATTCTCGAGCGCATGGAGTTCCCTGAGCCGGTTATCTCGGTTGCTGTCGAGCCCAAGACCAAGGCTGACCAAGAGAAGATGGGCGTGGCTCTAGGTAAGCTTGCGCAGGAGGATCCATCCTTCCGTGTGCGTACTGATGAAGAGTCGGGCCAAACGATTATCTCGGGTATGGGTGAGTTGCACCTGGATATTCTTGTTGATCGCATGAAACGCGAGTTTAGCGTCGAAGCCAACATCGGTAAGCCGCAAGTTGCTTATCGAGAAGCGATCCGCAATAAGTGCGAAATCGAAGGGAAATTCGTTCGTCAGTCTGGCGGTCGAGGTCAGTACGGTCACGTATGGGTGCGCTTTGAGCCCTGTGATCGGTCTGAAGAGAAGCTGGTGTTTGTTAACGAAATCGTCGGTGGTGTGGTTCCGCGTGAATACATCCCGGCTATCCAGAAGGGTATCGAGGAGCAGATGCAGAACGGCGTTCTCGCCGGCTATCCGCTGCTTGGCCTTAAGGCAACCGTTTATGACGGTTCCTATCATGATGTCGACTCGAACGAGATGGCATTCAAGATCGCTGCTTCGATGGCTACCAAGCAGTTGGCCCAGAAGGGTGGCGCCGTATTGCTTGAGCCGATGATGAAAGTCGAAGTGGTCACCCCTGAGGATTATATGGGTGACGTAATGGGCGACTTGAACCGTCGTCGCGGTCTGGTACAAGGTATGGAAGACTCTCCTTCCGGTAAAGTGATCCGCGCTGAGGTTCCGCTTGGTGAGATGTTCGGTTACGCCACGGATGTACGCTCCATGTCCCAGGGACGTGCGAGCTACTCCATGGAGTTTTCGAAATACGCCGAGGCACCCACGAACATCGCCGAAGCAATCATCAAGAAGCAAGGCTAACTTGAACCTAAGCTAATTAAAGAGGTTATCAACCGTGGCAAAAGAAAAATTTGAACGTAGTAAACCGCACCTGAACGTAGGCACCATTGGTCACGTTGACCATGGTAAGACTACTCTGACAGCTGCATTGACCCGTGTTTGCGCCGAAGTTTATGGCGGTTCCGCTCGCGCTTTCGATCAGATCGATA
>NZ_JACGWE010000080.1:0-5604 GCF_014077575.1 Pseudomonas sp. 5Ae-yellow
AGCATTCCCCAGGCTTGTACTTCTCTCGGCGTGGGAGAAAGCGCTCTTCGCCGCTGGGTCGATCAGTTGTCGCAGGAGCGTCAGGGTGTCACGCCCAAGGGCAAAGCCCTGACGCCAGAGCAACGCAGGATCCAGGAGCTCGAGGCCCGCTGTAAACGCCTTGAGATGGAGAAAACTATATTAAAAAAGGCTACCGCTCTCTTGATGTCGGACGAAATGAATCGTACGCGCTGATAGACCAGTTGGGTGAGCAAATGCCTGTCGAGATGGTCTGCGCAGCGTTCGATGTTAGTCGTTCAAGCTATTACGATTACCGCCAACGCCGGGGTCGGATAGATGTTGAGCGGCTTGCCTTGAAAGCAAAGGTAAACCGGTTGTTTTCGAAGAGCCGGAGCTCTGCAGGTAGCCGGACCATGGTGGGTCTGCTCAGCGAAGAAGGCATAGCTGCTGGGCGCTTCAAGGTGCGGCGTCTGATGAGCGAGCTGGGACTGATTTGCAAACAGCCAGGGCCTCATGCCTACAAACAGGCGACGGTCGAGCGGATCGACATTCCGAACCATTTGGCACGGGAATTTGTGGTCGATCAACCCGATCAAGTCTGGTGTGGCGACATTACCTATGTATGGACCGGTCAGGCCTGGAGTTACCTTGCTGTAGTGCTGGATCTGTATGCGCGCCGTGTCGTTGGCTGGGCCATGTCAGCCAGTCCAGATGCAGACCTTGTTGTAAAAGCGCTGGATCACGCCTGGGAACAGCGGGGCAGGCCGGACAATGTCATGTTCCACTCGGACCAAGGAAGCCAGTACGCAAGCCGCAAGTTCCGCCAGCGGATCTGGAGATACCGTATGCAGCAGAGCATGAGCCGGCGTGGAAACTGTTGGGATAATGCTCCAATGGAAAGGCTGTTCAGAAGCCTGAAATCAGAGTGGATACCTGCCTTTGGCTATCGAAGTCTGCCAGAGGCGCAAAGGGATGTTGCTGACTACCTGATGGGCTATTACAACGAGCAACGACCGCATACGTTCAACGGTGGTGTATCGCCGGTAGCGGCGGAAGAAAAACTTAAAATACTGTCCGGTATCAGTTGACCACTACACGTCCTGTGCAGCCAGTCATTGAGCCGTTAGCTACTTAGCCATATACCGCGGTCGCAGCTCGCGGTGACGCTGACCATAGGTCTCGATAACCCACTGGTAGGTCTTCACGTCCGAACCCGGCAGCGCATACTGGATATCGAACACCTCCTTAGCCAAGGCTTTCCACTCTACGATTGAGGCAGCATCTGGCTGTATCCGCTGGCTTTTCCGCGTGTATCAGGTAGGTCAGGCTGGATGTCAGGAAGTCTAGTGTGTCTTCGACGCTCTCCAGTAGCTCTATGCGTTGACGCTGCGTCATTCCAAGCGCAGCGGCACCCGACAAAAGCATTGTGTATCTCCTCTGAGTAAGTGTCAGCATGCCTTGCACCAAGGGAATACAAGGCTTACCCTGCAGTCTGCAACATCACTCTGGAGCCGGGAAAACTTTTGGCAGCAAGCAAGATCGCTTTAGCGTAGCCCAAATAGTTTTCGAGAGTTGGGGCTGACGATCAGATCAGATCTATGGTGGCGTCTTGCTTGTTACTTGCAGCAATGGCTAGGGCGATATTCAACGCACTGATTATTGCTGCAACTCAACATGGCGGGTTGTTAGCTTTTAATCATGCGCATGACCGTGGCTTTCAACGTCCGACTGAGTTTCTGGTTCGCCACCACATGCCGACAGCAGGCCGAGCAGGCAAAAAAACAGCAGTGTGCGACTCAGGGTAGTCGTGGTTTTCATCGTGTATTCCTTTTAAATTCGATCATGTATGTAAAGCCCCGGCGCTCTCAGACGCAGGGGCTTTTTGCCTTAGATAACTCGCTTGACGCTCAGGTACTCGCCCTTGGTCTTGAGCGTGATGGTCACATCTTTGTTACTGCGGTTGCGCCAGAACCAGCCGTGGGTGCCGTCGAAGATGGCGGTGAACTCGCCATTGTCGCCTTCAACCTGCTTGCCCTTGCTGTAGCTGTGAAAATAGCCATTCGGGCCGTTGTAGGGCTCGCCGTGGGTGTCGTGGTTGACCGGCACACCATTGGTTGTCCACTCGTAGCTGACTGTGGCCTTGTCGAGCATTTCCAGTTTGATTTCACTGGCCTCGCCCGGTTTCAGTGTGACCGTTACCTCATCGGACTTCAGGGCTGGCTCAGGAGGTACTACCGGTGTGGCCACAGGTACTGCCGCAACTTGTTCTTGAGCCAAAGGCTGAGCAGGCGCAGGAGCTTGAGCAACAGGAGCCGCAACAGGCTGAACAGCTGCATCCGCTGCCGCTTCTTCGGCCAGAGTTATTTTAATTTCGCCCATCTGGGACAGTCCGAGTGCGCGACCTACGCCCGTTGGGTCGATTGCGTACTCAGAGGGCATAACAACAGTGACCAATAAGACAGCGGCAACACCTACGGCGATCACAGTAGAGCGCAGCAACTGGCGGCTGGTCGGCAATTCACTTTGGATCGGAAGCTTAGTATTAAACATGCTTAGTATTCCTTATTGAGAAACGATCAGTCCGGTGAGCTGGTAACCCATCAACAGGAAGCCGGCGCTCATCATGGCGACATTGGCAGCGTAGGCATGACGCCAAAAGCTAGCGGTGCGCCTCCAGTAGCCCATGGCAATCAAGATGGCGCTCAGAGCCAATAGCTGGCCAATTTCAACGCCGACGTTGAAGGCAATCAAATTAGGTATCAGGCCGTCTGCCGAAATATTGTATTCCTGAATCTTGGTCGCTAGGCCAAAGCCATGGAGTAACCCAAATATCAAAGTGGCTACTTTCGTATTTGGCTGGTGACCGAACCACCGTTGGAACGCTCCTAGGTTATCGAGTGCTTTGTACACCACCGAAAAGCCGATAATGGCGTCGATCACATAAGAGCTGATGCTGATTTCCGCCAACACGCCCAGCAGAAGTGTGATGGTGTGGCCTACGGCAAACATAGTGACGTAGAAGCCCACATCTTTTAGGCGGTAGAGGAAGAAGATCACCGCGAAGAGAAACAGCAGATGGTCGTAGCCGGTAATCATGTGTTTAGCGCCCATGTAGATAAACGGCAGTACCATCACACCGGAGCTTTCTTGGATAAATCCCTTGTCGCCTTCGGCAACAGCATGGGCTAGTGCTTCAGGCATGCCGAGAAACAGCAGTGCCATGAGCAGCAGCAACAGTAGTAAAAAGCGACTCCGGCGCACCGGAGATGCGTCCATTGCTCGCATAGATAGCGATTGCATAATTAAGTCCTGAGTTACAGTGATTTTGGGCCGCATGGCGGCCTATGTCAGAGCACGAGTTCAGGGCGGGGGGGCCGCTCGATCAGGAAGATCGGTCTGGGAGGAATGGAATAGCGAGGTGCTTCCCTTGACTGTGTTCGCTCTGACTCCGTACTGATGCTTAGCAGTGAAGTTAGATGCGGTGTTTCATGTAAATGATCTGCGGTCAGCGGCGAGTGGCAATGATCCCCGTACGTAGCACAGGTCAATTTTTCATCACCATAGGTATGAGAATGAATGGTGCTGTCATCAATCCAAGGCTGCTGGCTCGAACCCATAAAAAGCGCAGATGTATGCCCGGCCCACGCTATCAATATGGCGAGAGCAAGAGCAAAAAGTACCTTGGTAATGATGGACTTACCGAGCATGTTGTGGCTCTTTCGATGCCTAAGCAGTGGTTGGCTTTCTGGAGGGCTGGACGGATTGACCTTATCCCCCCCAGGGGGATAGCATGCGAGCATAATTCATCGACGCACGAGACTCAAGTCATGAGCGAACACGAGCACGGACATCAGCACCAAAGCCATAAGGACATCGTCAAAAGATTGAAGCGCGCAGAAGGTCATCTGCGCAGCATCGTAACCATGATCGAAGACAGCCGCCCCTGTGTAGACATAGCTCAGCAGCTGCATGCAGTGGAAAAAGCTGTCTGCCAAGCCAAGCGTGTGCTTATCCAAGATCACATTGACCACTGCCTGGAACACACAGTCGAAGCCCTCGCGACAGGCGAACGCGCCTCACTTGAAGACTTCAAGCAAATCACCAAGTATCTTTAGGTCCATCCTATGTCTAGCTTCGCCGAACTTCTGCAACAGGGGGCCTCGCAGGCCTGGCTGTACTTTCCTAGCGCTATCCTTCTAGGGGCCTTGCACGGCCTGGAACCGGGGCATTCGAAGACTATGATGGCAGCGTTCATCGTGGCCATTCGTGGTTCAGTGAAGCAGGCGGTGCTCCTGGGGTTGGCCGCAACGCTCTCGCACACTGCGGTTGTGTGGGCGGTGGCAATGGCCGGCATGTACCTCGGGCAGAACTTGGACGCCGAAACCACTGAGCCGTATTTCCAGCTAGCCTCTGCCGCGATCATCATTGTCATCGCGGTATGGATGCTTTGGCGTACTTGGCGTGGAGAACAGATGTGGCACTTCGAGGAAAGTGATGATCACTTGCATGAAAATCACGATGAAACGCACCGCATTGACACCGGGCACGGACGTATCGAGCTGTCGATCTTCGAGGAAGGCGTCCCGCCGCGCTGGCGATTGAGGAACCTGGCTGGCCATAACTGGCCAGCTGCTGAAGTGAGCCTACTGACAACTCGCCCCGATGGATTGGCCCAACGGTTTCGCTTCGTGGGTCGGGGCGACTACCTAGAGTCGCTGGACGAGATTCCCGAGCCCCATGAGTTCACGGCACGCTTGAGCCTGGGCCATGCCGGTCACCCCCATGACTATGACCTAGAGTTCCGCGAGCATAGCCACGGTCATGATCACGCTCACACTGAGCTGGAGGGACTGGAGCTGTCGCTAGAGGGCTATCAGGATTCCCACGAGCGCGCGCATGCCAATGACATCCGCAAGCGCTTCAGAAACCGTAAAGTCACTACTGGCCAAATCATCATGTTCGGCCTGACGGGCGGCCTGATTCCCTGTCCAGCAGCAATCACTGTGTTGCTGCTGTGCCTGCAAGTGAAGGAGGTCGCGTTGGGAGCCGTCTTGGTACTGTGCTTCAGCATTGGTCTGGCCATTACCCTAGTCACTGTTGGTGCCGCTGCCGCTCTCGGCGCACGCCAAGCGTCCAATCGTTGGCCTTGGTTTGGCACCGTGGCGCGTCGCGCCCCGTACCTGTCCAGCTTGTTGATTATCGGCGTGGGGATTTACGTCGGCGTCCATGGCTGGATCGGCCTGAACGCCTAGCCGATGTGGGAGTTATCCGCATATTTCGGCCTGTTTCTCGCCACCTTAAGTGCCGCCACGCTGCTGCCCATGCAGTCGGAGGCGGTACTGCTCGGGATGATATTGACCGACCAGTATGCAGCCTGGGTACTGCTGGCGGTGGTCACCACAGGCAATGTGCTGGGCTCGGCGCTGAACTGGCTGCTGGTTCGCTCTATCGAGCACTACCGGCACAAGCGCTGGTTTTGCATATTCCGGCCCATCGTGACCGCCCATTCCGTTTGAACGTGACCGCCTGTTCCGGGCTAACGTGACCGCTCATTCCGTTTTATCGTGACCGATTTTGGGTGATATCCCGGAATCACCGGTCACG
>NZ_JACGWE010000096.1:0-2229 GCF_014077575.1 Pseudomonas sp. 5Ae-yellow
GAACCCATCGGATATATACCGCCCGCAGAGGCTGAGGCAAACTACTATCGGCAACTAGCCAGTCAGGCTTCCAAGGTGGCGGCTTGACTTAAACCAAACAGCCTCCGCGAAACCCGGGGCGGTTCATCCAGTTTGAGGTTCGCTCCGGCGCTCGCTCCAACCTCGAAACCGACCTGGTGATTTCAGAGGACGGTATTGTTCTGGAGCATCGAGGCAAGGGTCGGCAGTGCTTCATCAAGACAAGCTTTGCTCTTAACACCCGACGGGCCCGAGCCGGCTTCGATGTCATGCTGCTTGAAGAGCCTGAAAACCATCTAAGCCATACCTTGATGAAGCGGTTGGTCAACGAGCTCTCCAAGAAAAACGGAACGCAGCTCTTCATCGCGACCCATAGTAGCCACATCTGCTCTCGCCTTGATTTGCGCAACGCGTTGTTGCTCGGGCCAGGTCAGCGTAGTGGCACGCTCAGACAGCTGTCCGACGACACAGCCGCCTTCTTTATGAAGGCCCCTGACAACAATGTTCTTGAGTTCACCCTGTCCCGCAGGGTGATTCTTGTCGAGGGCGATGCAGAGTTCATCCTACTAGAGGCCTTTTATACGAAGCTGGCGGGTCGCCTTCCTGCCGAAGACGATGTGCATGTGATTTCTATCGGTGGTACTAGCTTCAAGCGATATTTGGAGCTGGCAGGCCTGTTGAACATTAAGGTTGCAGCGATAAGAGATAACGATGGCAACTACGAGGAAAACTGCGTTGAGAACTACGCTGGCCTAGTAACCGAGCATGCCAGGCTCTTTGCTGATGCTGACAATCAGCGCAGTACCTTTGAAATAGGTCTGTATGCCGACAACACGGCCATCTGTGACGAGCTTTTTGCTCCAGGGCGAAGGACCCTGACACCTCAGCAATACATGCTGGCGAACAAAGCCGAAGCCGCGTTCGAGTTGCTGGATAAGAAGGCGGGCGAGCTGGTTGTTCCTGGCTATATTGCGGAGGCGATTGCGTGGCTAAGGGAGTGATGTTTGCAGTTGCAGGTTCTGGCAAAACCACGACGCTTATCGAGCGCCTAACCCTAGACCAGCGCGCATTGATCATCACCTACACGGAGAACAATTACGCCCACTTGCACCGCAGCATCATTCGAAAATTCGGATTTGTACCGCCCAACATCACTCTACTCACCTACTTTGGGTTCCTTAACGGTTTCTGCTACAGGCCTCAGCTTGAGCTGGCTTTGAGCACGCGTGGGCTGAGTTTCAGAACGCCGCCGGCTCACACCCGGACATTTGCTCGTACACGGATGGAGTACTACAAGGATGGCAAGGGGTACCTATTCCACAACCGCCTGGCCAAACTGCTGCAGGTCAAAGGGACTATCCCTCGGCTCATTGCTCGAATTGAACGCTTCTACGACCAGCTTTTTGTCGATGAGGTCCAAGATCTTGCGGGTCACGACTTTGATCTTTTGCTCTCCCTGATGCCTGCCCAGGTAGACATTCTCTTGGTTGGAGATTTCTACCAGCACACTTTCGATACCAGCCGAGATGGCCCCACCAACCGTACGCTGCATGACAACATCCAGCGTTACGAGCGCCGTTTTAGTGATGTGGGCGTTCAGGTCGACAAGGAAACCTTGAGCCACAGCTGGCGGTGTGGAACCACTGTTTGTGACTTCATTACGGCCCATCTTCAAATCAATGTTGGGTCACACAGGAACGATGATACCGCGATTATCCCTGTGATCACTCAGGACCATGCCGACACCATCCATGCCGACCCGGGAGTAGTGAAGCTCTTCTACCAGGAGAGCTACAAGTACGGATGCCATGCGTTCAATTGGGGAGCGAGCAAAGGCATGGATCACTTCCAAGATGTGTGTGTTGTACTGAGCGAAAAAAATTGGAAGCTCTATCTTCGAGGCAGCTTTGAAGGTCTGCCTGCCCGGACTCGTAATAAACTTTATGTGGCATGCTCCCGTGCACGAGGCGATCTCTATCTGGCGCACGAAAAATACTTTAAAGGGTTCAAGACGATCTAATCTGAGGCGGGTAAGCTCCTGGTGGATACCTCGAGGACTAATCTGGTGCTGTTAACGTCCGCTCCTGGCCCAGGGTGTGTAAAAACGTCCTGACAAATCCTTGCTATGATTTCCGACACTTCCATCGCAAGGATTCCCATGAAACGGTTTATCCAGGGTGAACACCGAGGTCAAAGCACCTTGCTTCCCGA
>NZ_JACGWE010000089.1:0-3374 GCF_014077575.1 Pseudomonas sp. 5Ae-yellow
AAGCGCTTCGATTTCAAATGTCCTATCGAAGTCATGAGCGAAGTGATGCAGAAAGCCTTGGCTATGCAATATGATGCTCCTGCGTCAATTCAATAACCGTGTTGCACTCAGCTCCTGCAACCGCCCCTATTCTTAGAGAGACACGAACATCCGATTTTTATCAGTGCGGGCAAGGGGCTCTCGTTCTCAGCCTGGGCTACCAGTCTGTCTTAGCTTCTGCGCTTCTTCGCAATGTCCTCGCCCACGTTGTTCTAACTTGGCGAGTCTTTCTCTGAAAATCGGGATGTATGTGCTAATCATATCAATCCGTGTTCTTTGGGTCTGTGTTTTATTCATGCCGTGGTCCCTCCATCTTTCATTTGAGTTTAACTCTGATGTTGAGTAACAGTTGGGGAGTCGGGTGGGGCAATAGGGTCTCGTTAACGGTACGGGCGACTGGCGTTCACTCCGGCGTTGGTAGCCGAGTCGTCTAGCCTCTCGCGGATCGTCAGATAATCACGAGTGAGCGGTACCGCGTCTTGTTTCTTGGCAAGCTGGATTTGAAAGACGACATGGCCGTTGTGTCGAAATGCTACTTCGCTGGCAACAAGGTAGAACCGCCACATGCGACAGAACCGCTCGTCATAGATTGACTGTACTTGGTCCAGTTTGGCCTCGAAACGGTTGCGCCACTCCTTCAGCGTCTCCGCATAGTGAAGCCGCCACACTTCGACATCGGTAACATAGAGACCAGACTGTTCCACGATGGCAAGTACCTCTGATAGGGCAGGGCTGTAGCCACCGGGAAAAATATAATGGGTAATCCAGGGATTGGTTGATCCCGGCCCATCGGCCCGGCCGATCGTGTGCAGCAGTGCGACACCATCGTCTTTGAGGCGGTCTCGCAGGGTCGCGAAGAACTCCTTGTAGTGTGGAACCCCGACATGCTCGAACATGCCGACTGATACGATACGATCAAAAGTGCCGTCGATATCGCGGTAGTCTTGCAGACAGAATTGCACGCGGTCGCCAAAACCTTCGGTCCGAGCACGATCTTCCGCGATCTTGTGTTGCTCATGCGAGAGGGTCACCCCGGTGACGCGGGCACCATAGTCACGAGCGAGATGAAGCCCGAGTCCGCCCCATCCGCAGCCAATATCGAGAACCCGTTGTTCTGGCGCCAACAGGAGTTTGGTGGCGATCAGCGCTTTCTTGTTCCTCTGCGCTGTTTCAAGAGTGTCACCCGCTTCTCGAAAATAGGCGCAGGAGTATTGACGGTCGGCGTCCAGGAATAAATCGTATAGCTCACCGGACAGATCGTAATGATGCGCCACGTTGCGTCGAGCTCGCCCGGCAGGGTTGAACTGCGCGAGCCTGCGGCAAAGCCGCCGGAGGTTAGCTAGCCAGCGATGGTGCCATATGTCGGGCTGAAGCGTCAGGTTAACGACCAGCAGCTCGATCAACCCGTAGATATCATCCTGGTCGACAGTGAGTGTGCCGTCCATATACGCATCGCCCAATGCGAGATCCGGATTGATCAGGAGTTTGCGTGGTAAGGAGTGCTCGTGAAAACGCATGGTGACTGTGGATGTCGCCCCGTTACTGTATCGCATTGACCGTCCGTCAGGGTAGACGACAACCAAGTCTCCCTGTGTAATCAGGCGCTTCAAAAAAATTGAAAGCAATCTTGCCCACATCGTTTTCTCCTTATTGCTATCTTTCTTAAAGCAGTTGAAAAAATTACTTACCAGAGATATTCGACCTTGGATTGTGGTGCCGAAGTAAGCATGGTAGGTCATGGTTTTTCAATCAATATACGGACGATGGATTGGTGGCTTAATTGATGCAGATCAGTAAAAGGGCGGAATTAGTGCGATAGGGTTGAATAAAGCAGTATTACACTGCGCCAACCCCGGCTCGCTCTGATCACGCCGGGAGTAAAGGGGTCAATAGTGAAGCGAGAAAGAAACGAACGCAGTCACAAAGATCTGGTTTGTGGCATGGAGGTCAGCCCCAGCGCCGCAGTTGATCAGTTCACTCACGAAGACAAAGTCTATTACTTCTGTTGTGGAGCTTGTCGGGAGACATTCGAGGCCGAGCCCGATAGATATATCCGGTCTCATCGTCAGCATGGAGTGCGCTCGGAGTAATACCACTACTGCATTCTGTTCACAATTGTATCGTGGCAGTCCATTGTTTTCGGCAACCCTGTCTCGCCCACCCAGCTTTTTTTGAACACAAGCCAATGACGATAACTATCATTAATACAGGTAAATAAAGCCATGAATGAATCATTCAATCACGCTGGAGCATGGGGCATAACACTGATCGTTATCGTTTTGGTGTCTTGGTTCTTTTATCGCTATTTCGCTCCCAAGAACTGGAGAGAATGGGCTGGAGCGGGGGTGGTTCAAGCCTTTATCATTGCGCTTTATGCAGAAATGTACGGATTCCCTCTCACCATCTATTTGTTGGTTCGTTTTTTCGGTTTAGACAGCGAATACGTCAGTGCTAGCTTATGGTCGACCCTATTAGGGATAGGTGAAACCGGAATGTTGATCTCAATGATTCTTGGCTACGCGATCGCTTTTCTTGGAATAGGCCTTTTTATTCAGGGATGGCGTCAGGTCCATAAGGCGCGAGGCGAGAATCGACTGGTGACAGATGGCTTATACGCTTATGTGCGGCATCCGCAATACACCGGGCTGTTTATTGCTTTGTTCGGAGAAGGAGTGGTGCACTGGCCAACACTTTTTTCAGTCGGTCTTTTGCCAATTATCGTGCTTGTTTACGCCTGGTTGGCTCGACGTGAGGAGCAGCAAGTGCTCAAGCAATTCGGTGACACGTACCGCGCGTATCAGGAGCAGGTGCCAATGTTCGTCCCCCGCTGGGGCAGTTGGCGTCAGCTCGCTGCAGCTTCACGGGTTAGTAGTGACGATGACGCAGCATGAGCGTTATTTTTGCACTAAGCTCACGGCTCTGATGGGTAAGCAGCCTGCCCGTTAGCTTATTAGCACGCAGCGCAACATAGAAGAGGAAGTCGAACATGGATAACTCGAATAACGGCGTCCATTCCTTACGCATTTTGCCGGTGGGTAACAGCCTTTCGTTGCTACTGCTTGTCAGTTATTTGTTGTGCGTGGGCTTTGGTCTGCTTGTTCCTGGTCAGGTGCGTATGTATGAGGCTTGGGCGCCCTTATTACCCGGCTTCGAATGGCTGACATGGTCAGGGTTCCTGATTGGTATGGCGGAGGTCTATCTGTATGGCTGGGCGGCGGCAAAAACTGAGTGCAACACCTGACCTTTCCGGTACGGTGCTGCCCTATGTCTTATTCCGAACTCAGCGTTGCAGAGCGTGCCACCATTCAAGTTAGTCATGCCCAAGGCCTCAGCTT
>NZ_JACGWE010000090.1:0-3191 GCF_014077575.1 Pseudomonas sp. 5Ae-yellow
GCAACATTACAACTATGTTAGACCGCACAGCTCACTAAACTACTTGTCGCCAGTTGAGTACGCTCGAAGGGCGGCGTAACGTAAGGAATCTCATCGAACCAGTGGTGCTAATTCAGGGGAAAGGTCAGCCCAGCCCAAAGGACACCCACGCATGCTTATCAACCAAGCAACCCTAGAAGGCCAATTCGTGGTGCTCGAACCCCTGACCGAGCAACACATAAAGCCCCTGGAAAAAGCCGTCGCCGATGGCGACTCGCCCAAACTGTGGTTCGCCAGCGTGCCCACCGCTGAGCAAATGGCGGACTATGTACACAAGGCGATAGCGGATATGGCGCAGGGCAATATTGCCTATGCGGTCAGATCGAAAGCGTCTGGTGAGGTGGTAGGTACAACGCGCTATTACAACGTGGATGAGGCCAATAGACGCGCGATGATCGGCTTTACCTGGTACGCCAATGCCGCCAAACGCACGCCAATCAACACCGAGAGCAAGCTACTGCTGCTGACCACGCTATTCGAACAGGCGCAGGCCAGCGCCGTGGAGTTTCGCACGCACTACTTCAACCAGGCCTCACGTGCTGCGATTGAGCGCCTGGGTGCCAAGCAGGACGGCATCCTGCGTAACCACCAGATCATGCCCGACGGCTCCTACCGCGATACCGTGGTGTATTCGATCATTGCCAGCGAGTGGCCAGCGGTTAAAAGCAATTTGCTAAGCAAGCTGAGCGAGAACCAATAAGGTCGATAAAGCACTCGGCCGAACAGCTGGGTGCCGAGGAGAGTTGTTAGAGGGTAATGAGCAAGCATTTCCCTCTAAAAAGTAGTCTTAACAGCTCACTACTCCCAAGCCAACCTGCCAATGCCAACCAACAATCACTTCGCAAACACACCCTGTTTGCAAGCAATGCGGACTATGTTGTAATGCATTGTAGTCAACCGATTTAAGGAGACTCCCAATGGCAGTCACAACAGTGCGTCTTCAGGCCGAAGTAGAACAGCATCTGGAAGCGATAGCCAAGCGATTAGAGCGGAGCAAAGGCTGGGTCATCAATCAGGCGTTGGCGGAATACATTGAGAAACAGCAGCTTGAGCAAGCGCGCTGGACGCAAACACTCGAAGCAATGGAGTCTGCGGCTTTGGGCAACGTTGTCGACGCCAGCGACGTACATAGCTGGCTCAACAGTTGGGGCACCGAAGCCGAACAGGATGCACCGGGGCCGAGTAAATGAAACTGGTTTACACCGATCACGCCGTTGCAGACTTGCAACGCTTGAAGGAATTTATCGCAATACACAATCCTTCTGCGGCGGCCAGAATTGCCGCCGAGCTGATCGGCAAAGTCAGCTTGCTGACCGAATTTCCCCATATTGGCTCGCCCGTAAAGATGGCACCCGTACCCGATTCAGTTCGGGATATGGTCTTTAGCAAGTACGTTGTCCGCTACTCGGTGCACACCAACGTAATAGTCATCCTTCGGGTTTGGCATGAGCTGGAAGGCGAGCGTTAGCCCTGCACACCAACCGGCTAGGCATCCGCTCGACCAACCCCCCTCGTACTAAACATCACCCCAATGATTCCCCAATAATCAACCAAACTACCCCTTGGCTCCCAAGCCACTCGCTCAGTGCTAACGTCTCTCTATCAACAATCCCAACAAAAGAGATATCGCCCATGTCACACGCCGCTGGCCGTCAATCCATCTTCATTACCGGTGCCGCCTCCGGCATGGGCCGCGAGACTGCGCGCCTGTTTCGCGAGCAGGGCTGGTTCATTGGCGCCTTCGACGTCAACCAGGCGGGGTTAGACGCTTTGCAGGCGGAGTTGGGTGCAGATAACTGCGTGATTCAGACGCTGGATGTGAGCGACAAGGCGCAGTTTGATTCGGCGGTAGCGACGTTTGGCGCAGCAACCGACGGGCGCATGGACATTCTGTTCAACAACGCGGGCATCATCATGCGCGGGTACTTCGACGAGATGTCGTTTGAGGATCAGCTGAAGATCATCAATGTGAACGTGATTGGCGTGATGAATGGCACCCATAGCGCGTTGCCGCTGCTGAAGGAAACGCCCAACGCGCTGTGCTTCAACACCTCATCGTCTTCCGCGACCATGGGCATGCCGTTGATCGCGGTGTATTCGGCCAGCAAGCACGCGGTGAAGGGCCTGACCGAGGCGTGGTCGAACGAGTTCAAGCGTTTCGATATTCGCTGCGCCGATGCGCTGCCGGGGTTGATCCGCACCGGGATGACCTCCGACGAGTTTCTGGCCAAAGCGCCAACCAAAGGGCCATTTCGGCTGATTGAAGCGGTGGAGGTGGCCAAGGTGGTGTGGGCCAGTTACCACAACGAGCACAAATTGCACTGGTACATTCCGGAGGAGCTGGCTGAGCTGGATAAGGCTGCGAGTAACGATCCTGAGCTGCTGCGCGACAAGTTGGCGCGCAATATGGAGCTGTAATAAAAAAAGGGGCGCTACGGCGCCCTTTTTTACGGATCTGAAAATTACCGCTGTAGCTACTTCACTCGCTGACCGCGCTGACCACGTCCGCTTCAGGCGTTGCTGGCTGAGCCATGGGTATCTGAATCAAGTTGGCCGTTCTGGCGGGCGGCAGTTTGTACATGGCGCCGGTGGCAGGATCAACCGCCAGCATGCCAATCAAACCGCCAAACACGATGTTGGCCCAGTACCAACCATCCACGCTGGAATCCAGAGTCTGGCTTTGCTGCTCGTAGCCTTCCTTGGAAAACTGCATGTTGTAACGTGCACCCTTGAAGTAGCCGTCGCCTGCCTTGAGGGTAACGGTGTTCGGTGTTGTGCCTTGATGTATAACAGCGCCACTGCGGTTACGAATCTGATATTCGGCACCGGGCGGTTCGGATTTTACGGAAACAGGGTATTGCGAATCGCTAATGATACTGGCGCAGCCAGAGACAAACAGGGAGGCAGAAAGCGCGGCTGTCATAGCCATTTTTTTGGTTCATCGCATTTTACCGGGAAACGCTGCTTTGATTTTCAAGAAGAAGTAGTTGTTATCCCGGTAACCGTAAGCCATTCGTTTGATGATCTTGATCTTGTTGTTCATGCCTTCCAGAACACTGGTGTTCATCCGGTAGAGGGCGCTGGAAATAATCCCGTCGACATACCCCGCAAGACGCCTGGCGTACTGCTGCAGAGGAGCAAGGTCGCTACTC
>NZ_JACGWE010000158.1:0-253 GCF_014077575.1 Pseudomonas sp. 5Ae-yellow
GGGACTTCAAGTGGTTGCCGGGGGCGCTGCAGCTTCTTACGTCGCCTGGTGCGTACCTGCAGTTTTTCCTCGGTATATATCCGGTACGTTCGCTTGCGGTTGATCACCAAGCCCTCGGTCTTCAACAGTAAGCGATCCATAAACCCCGTATTGCGATGATCGTTGCAGATCAGTAAGCAACCGGGCCGCAGCGCCAAGGCAGCAGCGCTTCGTAGTCCTCGGCGGACGCTGCCAGCGGCAGCCGTTCCATTAC
>NZ_JACGWE010000145.1:0-480 GCF_014077575.1 Pseudomonas sp. 5Ae-yellow
GGTGGTCTCAAGGACCAAGTGCAACAACTGAGATAGAGTGTTGCCATGAGAACCTATACGCATTTAACCACTGACGAACGGGTCGCCTTGATGCTGATGCAAGGCCAAGGATTGAGCCTACGCTCCATCAGCCGTCATCTGAACCGACACGTCAGCAGCCTTAGCCGTGAGCTCAAACGTAATCGTACGGCCCACCACTATGATGTCGTCCAGGCCTGCGCTCTAGCACGAGAGCGGCGAATCAAAGCCAGACGCCTCTCGCGCTTGCTGCCTGAGAGCGAGCTCTTTCAGGTCGTAGCTAAAATGCTCAAATCGGGCTGGTCTCCTCAGCAGATCGCCGCCAGACTGAAGCTCCATTGGCCAGACAGCCCCGAGCTTCATGTGAGTCACGAAAGCATCTACTTGGCAATCTACGCGCACCCTCGGGGTGAGTTGAAACGACAACTGATCAGCTATCTGCGTCAAGGCCACGGTAAACGG
>NZ_JACGWE010000049.1:0-19691 GCF_014077575.1 Pseudomonas sp. 5Ae-yellow
TAGTCGCCGCGATGCTCTTGCACCATCCGCACGGCTCGTTCACGGACTTCAGGGGAAAACTTGTTTGTCTTGTTCATGGCTTCATCTTCTCAGGAGTTGAAGCCTCCGCGAAACCCGGGGCGGTTCAGAGTGGTTCAAGCAGTATCGACCAGACGCAGCGTGGAACATTTACTCGGACTACTGCGTTGGCAATCCTGAGAAAACGAATGACAGCTTCTCGTTCGTTATCACGCTCAAGCATGACACTGACAAGAATTTTTCAGAGTACATTGCGAACGTAGCGCCCAAGGACCTTAAGAGGACCCGGCAGGCTTCGGAGGGTCTGATTTCCTATCTGAACTGCCCTGTGGCTTTCAGCGTGTCATTCATCGTTGAGCGAGAGTCAAAGCTTCTTCGGGACTTCATCACTGACGATAACATTCACGGGTTCTGCACAGGGATGCGTGAGCTTATTGCGTCATGGTCTGCTGAGCCTAATGTCGACAAACTCTATTGGCAGCGAATTGATAAGGCGCTTGAAGCCTTTGTGCTTGATGTGAAACGCAAGAACTTCAATGCGAAACTGGCAAGACAAGTGTTACTGACGTCGACTTTCGCCGCATTCATTTTCTTAACGCTGAATAAGCTAAAGGAGCCGGCCTACATCCGGTGGATCACTGATCGAGATGCGATGTTTGAGAAGTATAATGAAGTAGCTTTTGATATCGCATTTACTTTGTTCCTTGTCGCGCGCTCTTATTCAGGAGAAATAAAAGACCCTAATAAGCCTAAATACATATTCGCTTATCCTTTTATGGACGGAAAGACCGACTACTCGGAGCACGTCCGCCTTCCGGATTACCTTGCTGGGCTCTGCGCTGATATAAAACTCCCCTCTATGGAGTTTAGCCATGCTAAGTTCGAGCAGATTTTTGGTGACACTGTTATAAACTCGACGAATAACGTTATCGTCCAGATGCTGGGCAGCTCAGAAAAAATTACAGCGAGGCGCCTCGTATTTAAGAGCTAAATTTTGACGGAATTTGTATTACTAAATGGGAATCAAGAATTGCTTGAGACTCTTGGTGTTTGGTAAGACTGGGAATTGGTTTAAACCGTTCGCTTCGCTCACTGGGGCGAGCTAAAGGTCACCCCCTTAACCAGACGTTAAATCAGGCGTTAAATTTTTCGTAGGATAGTTGAATGAAGCACTGGACAGAGCCGAACGGAATATTTCTTATTCAAATCCCGACAGAGTGGCGATACGTTAATCCTGTTGTGGAAGGCGAAAAGGAAGAGTCTCCATACAGCTTTCAGCCCTATGAAAACGTTAATGGATGCTTTCAAATTAGCTGTTACCCACTTGAAACGCTAGCGCCTAAACTTGCAAAAAAGTATCCGGGTGGCGTGCCAAACCTTAAATGGCGACCTTCTAGGATGGATGATTCAGAGTTCTGTACTCATGTGTTTTTCGGCGCGCTAGCAGATCAGGCTTTGATCGGTAAATATATTTATAATGCGAATCTTGAGAGTGATGAACGAATAAATGAAGAGCTCCGCTTGGTTGATAATGTTTTAAAATCCTTGGTGATTGTCCCTCCGCCTGATAGAAAGCTCGCTTCCGATATGGAAAAGTTTGACCGATTTCAAGCGGCTCTGGCTGCGTCGTACGATCTTTTGGATAATGCGATAGAATCCGACTCCTTTATCGAAGCAATTGCAGTTTCTGCCAACCAGATCGATGCTTTTCTCAGGTTAAGCATAGTCATCGCCATCCAACTTAGGAACGAGACGGACGAAGTTCCACTAAAATACCTATTTCAGGCAGAGAATGAACGAGGCTTAATGGAGCGAACAATATATGATGACGCTCTTAAATATAATGTAATCAAAGACGTTGACCATGAAGAGCTTAATTCTCTTTATAAATTAAGGAATCGTGTGATACACAGATACATCATATCTGATATAAAGACCCGTGACCTGCCTAGCATTGCTGTCAAATATTTCGAGGCGTCTGAGAAAGCGCGACTGATATTGAGAGACTTTGAGAACCTGCAAAAGGGCAGTCAATATGGCGTTTACGGCAAGAAATTCACGAAATTTTCCGAGCCTGATGATGAGACAACAAAACGATTATTTGCTGATGTTAACGACAAGCATCTTATTCGCAAATTCGCCAGGAAAATCAAAGATAACTGAGTCTAACAAATACAGCCGATGGCCGATCTTGACGTCAAGCCCCTACTTCTAGCGTTATTGGGCTCTAATTTAAATGCTCAAAATTCCATTGAATCGATTTCTCCTTCGTTCCACGACAAACCGCCCCATGGACTCATACTTAAGGTGGCCGAGCAAGTGGAGACAGTAAATGCCCCTATTGGCCAGTGGCAGCCGAAATCGGGAGGCATCTTACGGCCCCAAAAGCAGATGTCCCTGAGTTCACCTAATTGGCCAAAATGCTAGCGAAGTCATAGAGATGGACTGTGACCAACTACTTTAAAAGATTTGAGATAGAAGCGGCTCAGAAGCCCTCATGTTTTGAGGCGACGAGTAATCCAGGTAACAGCTCGAAAAATATAGTGACTTAATGTCAAAATGCTAAATACAGCGACTACTGACGCAGCTATCCCGACCAGCTTGCCGATCTCATCGTTGGAAAAAGTGATACCGTAGACATTTGCAAGCGGCTGCATTAGTTCTGGCGATAGAGTGGCGGATGCAATAATTCCAAAGATAATCGTGATTCTGCGCATATAAGATTCCGACTGAATTTTCTCATCTAGCTCAAGTGCCTTACGAACAGTCTCTACCTTTTTATGTAAAAGCTTCATAATTGTAGAAAAGTGATTGCCGCGCCGGATCTCATTTAGGTACTCAGCTATTTCCCCATACTTGTGGGCGGAAAGAAGTGATTCTTCAAGTCTTAGAATCTCCAGCTCTATTTTTGCCACGTCAATTGCTGTCTTGCTATTATCCAGCTTTAGCGAGGTGTATGAGTAATATATTTGAAGAAAGTGTGATGCCTCGTTTAGCACCTGAACATCCGCAACCAAATTGTTGAAGGTGTAGGAGTGATTTTGGTCAATGAAAGATTCCAGTTGAGCGGATGATAGAACTAGTGATACCGCCTCAGAATAGAAACTATTAAAATCTTCAAAAGCCCGCATGTCGCTGTAACTCGAGGAGGAGCATACGGCAACGCCATTGACATGCACGCGATTCATCACGCTGTTAACTAGATGCTTATGTGATTCCCAGTTTTCAGTTGAGCTGTTTTTCTGCCTTGTGTGGGACTTGATGAAAATGATGGGCTTGGCGCACCAATATGCACCCACCGATTCGTCGCGGTGTTTCATACCAATCCAATTAATACGAGTTCTAAGTACTCCCGAAGCTGCCGCCCGCCCGACCATCGCAAGAAGATTTCGCGAAACATCTGTAAGAGAGAGCTTGTCATTACTAACTAACTCATAAAAACTTATATTCTCATTTAGAAAGTCTATTTCTTCAGGCGAGTCGAGCGCAGACTTAATCGCAGCTTTTAATGCTTTTCTTTGTCTGATCCTCTCTTGCAGAGGCATCTGTGATACTTGGCATTCGATGCAAGCCAAGAGTAGCGTTTTTTCACACAAAATCGAACTGATATTACGCTGCGACCTGTTTACATCCTTGAAAATGACCTCTCGTACAGAAGCATTTTCAAAGCCCAAGATGGGTGATAGAGACAAACTGATCGTACCGCCGTCATAAATTCGAAAATACGGGAGAAACATCTCGTGCTCTTCGTTGCCTTCCATTTTTATGGCGATTGGTCGCATGAAAATTCGAGCGCTTTCTGCCGGAAAACCGAAAGCTGCATTAAATAATTTTTTATCCGACAGGAACAAGTTGAAAGCAACGGACAGCGAGTAAACGTTATAGTCACCTGGGTTAGTGGTTAAAAATCTATCGTGCCCGTTGACCGACATACCTAAGCCAGAAATTGTAGTATCGATACTAAGTAATTCAGACTTCAATATACTGTTTTCTTCAAAATATATCCGCCCTCGGCTATCCAAGGCGAATGCAAATGCTTTTGAGGTTACAAGCGTTTCACAGATTCTTGTAATATGCGCGAAACCATTAGTTTTCGACGAGCACAAGAAAGAAGCCTCTCCTGTATATGTATCCTCCTGCGTGGCTTCATTTCCGCTCCCTTTTTCTGCGCCTGAGAAAGATGCTTCCATCAGTTAATATCCTTTGCTGCTCATGAACAGATTTGGGTCGTTAAGGGTTGGAGCTTACGAGGGTTAGTCTGATGTATCCTTCCCGTGAATGACAGCTTTTGGCCGATCTCCGCCTGTCACGCTAGGCATCGAGAACTGCTCTCAGCCTGTCGCACCCAATAAGAGCGCGGATGGCGGGCAAAGGGCCATTTCCTAGTCTATAAATAAAGACCCCAGAACAGGAGTTTCATCATGAGCAAACCCCAAGACCGCACCATTTCCCAACGTCCAGATGGAACGTGGGAAAACAAGCGCAACGATTCAGACCGAGCCTCAAGCGTCCACGATACTCAGGCAGAGGCGCAGAAAGCCGCGCGCGCGATGCTGCAAAACCAAGGTGGTGGTGAAATGACTACCAAGGGGCGCGACGGAGAGTTCAGGGCAAAAGACACCATCAAGCCCGGCAATGACCCTCGTGACGTAAAAGGTTGAATTCCGCTAACTTCGAGTTCGCGCCTATGTCCGAGGTAGAAATGCTTGGCATGACGTCGACGCACGAGGCGTGATTCGCGTAGGGCGGTTAAAGCCTGCGAATGAGCGGCGGCACCGCATTCGCGTACCCCTACGATGACTGGCTGGACTTGCACCAAAGCAAACGGTGGCGACAAGCAAAATTCGGCCAAAAGCGGTCACTTGGTTTCTTTGTGCAACAGGGTTGATTCAGTCACTGGTAAAGTTGAAAAACTGCACGCAGCGAGCCTGATGGGTATCCAGAAAGCCCAAGAGAATTCAATTCTAAGGCTATACCGTGATTATGATATTCGATGTGTCATCATTGCGCTCATAGAACAGGTAATGATCGTCAATTAAAGCGGTGAATCACACCGGGTTTCGTGGAGGCCTCATTCTCTCAAGAGTTGAGGCCTCCACGAAACCCGGTGTGATTCAACCTGCCCTTAAGCCTTTTCATTAGAAGGTGAACGGTCTTTGTCAATTTCCATTAATTCCTCCTGCACCCTACGCAACAAATCTTCTGGTTTTGTGCCGTCGTCGACATTCAGATAGGTCGCCGCAAGGACCGTCACAGGATGCACTCGGAGTACCGATGCAATGGCATCGAGCTTTTCTACCGTGGGGCTGTAGATCCCTCGCTCAAGCGTACTCAGGTACGTCCTGCTGCTGATTTGAGAAAAGTCTTCCTGAGTCAATTTTTTCTGGGTGCGAATCCGCCGGAGCGATTCCCCTAAAGCCATTTTGAGATCCATAAGCCTATTTCGTGAAGGTGCTTATGGGTTATCTGGCCACGACGAGTAGTATACTGCTACAATGTATACTGTTCATTGAAATGAAAAAAAGGAACTCTCATGCTTTTATCGCAAAAGCGGCAGGGAGTGTGGGACTGCCACATCGGCTCGAGCGGGCTGGGTAGCTGGTGCTTCGTCAATTATGATCTGTGCACGCCCTGGCTCCACATCACTCTCGTTGAATCTGCCAACAGTCAAGGACAAGCTTTGCTAACAAATGACGTAGTTCTTGTGAAGCAGCTACTGGAGCAGGTTGCCGAAGGCTTAAAAATCAGGTCATTCCAAGCGGTTTTCCCAAGCAATTTTCCTGACAATAAAGGTTGGGGTATCGCCGAGATCGATCAGATGACTGAAAGCAAGACTAGAAAAGGAGAAATATTTCACACATTTCATACTCGATTCGGATCGCACCGTATCGGGGGGCCTGAACGCGTTAAAGCTATCGACGTGCTCCCGAGAGACACTGTCGTCTTGTACGAAAACAAGCGTCCAATCGAACCAAAATTGTATTACGGGAGGTAGGAATGAATCGCCTCGATTCACTCTATGAGCTAATTCACGGGCCTGGCTTA
Organism: Pseudomonas sp. 5Ae-yellow; assembly: GCF_014077575.1. Classification (NCBI taxonomy): domain Bacteria; kingdom Pseudomonadati; phylum Pseudomonadota; class Gammaproteobacteria; order Pseudomonadales; family Pseudomonadaceae; genus Pseudomonas; species Pseudomonas sp. 5Ae-yellow. The sequence goes on from NZ_JACGWE010000049.1 coordinate 6,064, forward strand.
CCTGAAGAGGGGCGGGAAATGTCAGACGATGAAGCCGTCGCATTCGTTCGGAGCCGATACCCAGATGCCGGTTACTGCTTGGTCAGAGATTGGATCTGGATCGACCTCGACATGCCCGCTGCTCAGCTTACTGTGCTGGAAAAACAGCGCCGCAAACCGGTTGTTCTCTACGCTCATACCGTTATTTTTGACAGTGCGAGGCGCTGGGACATCGGAGATTTTGTGCGGACCTCACCTTTAACTACATTTAGCGACGGCTTTCTTTTTCACACCTGGAATTCAGTCTACGTCCTGCTTGGTAACGGTCTAAAAAAGACCGCATCGTTGGAGACTGTGGGAAACATTGTTTAGAGTTACTTTTTTAAGTGCTTGACAAGCTTGTATTTGAGATTAAATGGTGGCGGTTCTACCCCATGCCGATGGCACTGTGGTTGTGGAGCGGCCTGCCGGGTCATCAATGCGTGACCTTGGAGCTTCGACACGGTCGCGAGCTTCCCACGATACGCCTTGTGTCGATATCTTAAGACCCCAGCCAGCGGTTACTACGCTTCGATATATCGCCCCCAGCCCAGCAGGGCGACGGCTAACCAAAATCTGTTGTCGCGAGTCAGGGAGATTCACGGTGACAGCAGCGACATCAATGGTGAATCGCACCGGAGGCCGAGTCATTGATTTGACAGATTTGTTAAAACCTTATTCCAGCGCCGGAGTGATAACTCAAAGTTGACTGTCAAGCCTCGGCGTGCTGATTGTCAATGACTCGACGTCAGATCTGTCAACCTCGTGCTCAAAAAGTGTCAATCCACTTCCTGACTCATCAAGGCTGAGGGCCAAAGGTTGACAGGCCATTGACAGTCAACCGGAGTCTTCAGAAAGTGGCCTGAGTTCAATTATCGCAAGAGGTGCCGAGGCGTCAATCATCAGAATTGATTATGATGCTCTGACCATATCTAAAACTTACCTTGACAATAGTAATAATAGTAGTAGAACAACTACTATTATTACTATTTTGGAGAAGTTTCTATGGAAACCAAGCCTGATGTCCGTGCCCGTATCATTGCTGCTGCTGACAAGCTGTATCAGGAGGGCGAGAAAAGCGCGCTCCCGAAGGTTGAGGAGGTACGCCGTGCCGCCCGTGCTAGCATGGGAGACACTAGTGCAGTCATGAAGGAATGGCGGCGCCAACGCATCTCCCAAGTAACCCCCGCTGTCGTAACTATCCCGGAACCGGTATTGCGGGCGCATAACAACGCGTTGGCAGCACTTTGGCGGCAGGCTCAGGAGCTTGCTAACGAAGCCTTACTTGCAGTCCAGTCCTCATGGGATGTCGAGCGGCAAGAGTTGGATGTATTGCGAGAAGAGGTCGCTTCTGCATACGAAACCCAAGCTGCTGAACTGGAAAAAATTACAGCTGAACTGGCGGCAGCAGGACAGTATGGGCAAGAAATGGCTCAAAAACTTGTTACAGCCAACGGTCGAGCTGATCGTTTCGAGACCCGTGTGGGAGGCCTTGAGGTGCGTGTAGCTGAGGTGCGTGAAGAGCTGGATGCAGCCCGTAAAGAGGCTGGAGATGCTAAAGGGGAGTCAGCGGAGTTACGTGGAAGACTAGCTGCTGCGCTAGAGCAAAACTCAACACTGATGGCGGCTCTCCAAAACAAATAGTTGAGGTCGGATTTGCAGAGCTTTTGTTCTGCTTCGCCCTTGATAGAGGGCTGGGCGCATTTGTAGGACCTTTATCGCCATCCAAACGGTATAGTCTTTACTGTGTGCTTAAAAGCCAATCACCCCGCTGCCCGATAAGAAAAGGGAAAGTCGTTAAGGAGTAGACGTGCCCAACTGGATAATAGACAACCGGACAGCCAAGCTGGTGTCGGTGCTGAAGGAGCAGTTGCAGTCAGGTACGGACGTGTCGCTGATGCTGAAAAACCTGAGCTTGTCTGGATTTGCATCGCTCTATGATCAACTCAAGAGCAACAAGGCTCGGCTGCTGCTAGGTATGGACGACACTCCTCTGACCAAGCGACTGGCCTGTGAACCGGGTGAGGAAAAACTGCTGCACCAGCTTGACCAGAAAGAGTTGGCGGCAGCTCTGCGCAAATGGTTGCAGAGCAATGTCAGTGCCAAAGGGGTTCCCAGTAGCCGCTTAGCGCAGAACCTGTATCACTTGAACAAAGCCAATGGCGAGCAAGCCTTTATCCAGGGCTCATCCGATCTGACCGCAGCGGGTTTGGGTCTGATATTCAGCGACCGCATGGATATGAGTATGGGCAGTACGGATGCGGCTCAAGCTGGAGCGATGCGACAGTGGTTCGATCAGCACTGGCAGGATACAAGCGCGAGGAAGATCGAGCATGAGCTGCATCAGGCGGTGGAATTTTTGGCAGCAGACCAGTCACCAGAGCTGATTTATTTTCTGGTCTTATACAGGCTCTTCCAAGGACTTCTTAACGAAATTGACGAAGATGCCATTGTTAAAAGCAAAACAGGCATCAAAGAGAAGGATATCTGGAAAAAACTGTATCCGTTCCAGAAGGATGGTGTGCTGGGGGTGATCGACAAGCTGGAGCGCTACAACGGCTGCATTCTCGCCGACTCAGTGGGTTTGGGAAAAACCTTTGAGGCGTTGGCGGTCATCAAGTATTACGAGCTGCGCAACGCTAGGGTGTTGGTATTGGCGCCTAAAAAGCTGCGCGAAAACTGGACGCTGTATACCCAGAACGACAAGCGTAACATCCTCAGCAGAGACAAGTTCAGCTACAACGTCCTCAATCATACTGACCTGACTCGCAGCACCGGCATGTCAGGGGATATCAATTTGGCCAGCATCAACTGGGGCAACTACGACTTAGTCGTGATTGACGAATCACACAACTTTCGCAACGCCAGTATCGCCGGAGAGCGACACACTCGTTACTCGCGCATGATGGATGACATCATCCGCTCCGGGGTCAAAACCAAAGTGCTGATGCTCTCGGCCACGCCGGTCAACAACCGCCTGAACGACCTGAAGAACCAGATTTTTTTTGTCACCGAAGGGGATGACCACGCCCTGGAGCAGCATGGCATTGCTGACATCTCCAACACCCTGAAGCAAGCCCAGACCCGTTTCAATGAATGGCTCAAACGACCAGTTGAAACCCGCACCATGGAACAGCTGATCAATAGCCTGAATTTCGGCTACTTCAAGATTCTGGATCTGCTGACTATTGCCCGTTCCCGAAAACACATCGAGAAATACTACAATCTTGAAGATATCGGTCAGTTCCCGAAACGACTCAAACCCATCAATATCAAGGCGGATTTTGATACCCAGGACGAGTTTCCGTCGCTCAAGGAAATCAACAACATCATTGAGCGCTTGAACATGAGCACCTTTGCTCCGCTCAAGTATGTGCTGATGGAGAAGCGCGCCGACTATGAGGCCAAATATGATACTAAGCTCAAAGATGGCCAGTCGGTATTTAGTCAGCTGGATCGTGAAAAAAGCCTGATTGGTCTGATCAAGGTTAACCTTCTGAAGCGGCTGGAAAGCTCGGTTCATTCTTTCCGGCTCACTGCTGAGCGTCTCCTGGCTAATATTGAAGTGCTTATCAGCAAGCTGGAAGATCACAGCAGTAGCGAGCTGGAAAGCCTGGATATTCTAGAAGCGGATATCGACTCCCCGGAGCTGGAAGCGTTGCTCGTTGGCAGCAAGGTGAAGGTGCTGATACAGGATATGGATCAGGCTCGCTGGTTGTATGACCTGCAAGAGGACCGCCGGTACCTAATCCAGTTGGTCAATGCCGCCAAGAATGTAACCCCTCAACGCGACCAGAAACTGGCCCTGCTCAAGAAGCAAATCGAAGGCAAGCTGAACACCCCGCTCAACCCCGGTAACCGCAAGGTCATTGTCTTCACGGCTTTTGCCGATACAGCCCAGTACCTCTATCACCAGTTGGCAGACTGGGGTGTACAGAAACATGGGGTGTACAGTGCACTTATAGAGGGGAGTGGCAGAAACAGGGCCAATAACCCCCAGGTGCGCACGGAGTTCAACGAATTACTCACTGCTTTTTCACCCACGTCCAAGGAACGCGCCAAAACCGGCCTATCAGACGACGCCAATATTGACCTGCTGTTTGCCACTGACTGCATCAGTGAAGGTCAGAACCTGCAAGATGCCGACTACCTGATCAATTATGATATTCACTGGAACCCGGTACGCATCATCCAGCGTTTTGGCCGCATTGATCGCCTTGGCTCCGTTAACAGCCAGATTCAGCTGGTCAACTTCTGGCCCAATATCGAACTGGACGAATACATTGATCTGGAGGCCCGTGTCAGTGGCCGCATGGTGCTGCTGGATGTGTCGGCCACCGGTGAGGAAAATCTGATTGATGCCGACAACGAAGGTCGTATGCGCGACCTGGAATACCGCCGTAAGCAGATGACAGAGCTACAGGACAACGTACTGGATCTGGAAGATATATCCGGTGGCCTATCCATCACTGACCTCACTCTCAGTGATTTTAAGATGGATCTGGGCAATTACATGAAAGAGCACCAGGACCTGCTTGAGACTTGCCCAAATGGGTTATATAGCGTGGTTAAGCTCGATAGCGCGCTTCAGCAGAACGGCATCCAGCCGGGAGTGGTCTTCTGCCTGAAAAGTCTGGACAGAGCCCAGAACAGCTTGCAGGAGCCCCACGCACTCTTTCCCTTTTACCTGGTACAGGTAGGTGAAGACAGCAACGTGACCTTGCCTTACAACCAGGCAAAAAAAGTGTTGGATGTATTCAAGCGCCAGTCTCTTGGTCGTAGGGAGCCGGATACAGTGCAGTTCGCTCACGTAGGCAGTAGCCAGCAATACCGCAGGCAGCTGCAAGCCGCTATTGCACACCTGCAAGGCCAGCAGCAGGAGCAAGGCATCAACAGCCTGTTTAGCCGTGGTGGCACCAGTCTCGCCCAGAGTGGAACCAGTGGGGAGTTCGAAGTAATCGCCTATCTGATCATCCAGGATGAACCATGATGTTACTGGAGGCTTTACAGCTGCCCGATGCCTGCCTAGTTCAGCAGAAAATACCCAAAAAGGCCATTGCCGCCAATTCCAAAAGCAGCGCGGCAGCGGCCCGCCTGCTCCAAGATAGCGTGGATAGCATCCAGTTGCTTGGCCATATCACGCCCAACAACAGCAATATCGCCGCCTATAACGATGGTGAGCACGAATATCTAGAAATCCTGTACATCAGTCTAAAACTAAAAAAAAGGGCGATGGTCAGCGCAGCCCAACTCAAAAGCTTGCATCAACTACTGCACCAGAGCATTGCCTACCCGCTTATCCTGGAAATCAGCGGCCAAGAGGGCTCACAATGGTCGCTGGCGGAGAAAACCATCAACCAGGCACGTCCGGAACATGAGCAGCTGGTTATCCAGGAGCTGCTAGTCAGTGACTGGCAAAGCGACGATAGTAGCCCTTTACAACATCAGTTCCATCAGTCACTTAGCTTTGTACGGCAGGATTACAGCCACCTGATGGCCCTCTACCAGAGCTTGCTGGGTTGTTTCTTCCGTTACCTCACCGCAGCCAGTCTCGGGCAAGCAGCACTCCGGATAGCCGAAGGCGGGGACACAGTGGATGGGCCTGGCCTGCAACAGCAGCGTGAGCAGCTACATAAAATTCAGGACTTGCAAGGAAAAATCATTGCATTAAAAAGCAGGCGCGAGGCCTGTAGCCAGTTTAATGAAAAAGTCGAGCTGAACGTACAGTTGCAAAGATTGCAATTACAGCTCAAAAGGATCTGTTCTGAAGTAAACGTAGGGATGCACAATGAAAGCCAATGAAACTCGCGTAGAAGATTTTCTCTCAAACAACAAGACGCAATTTGTTATTCCAGTTTATCAGAGAAATTATGATTGGAACGAGGCCCAATGCCGACAGCTGATGGAAGATGTTTTTACAGCAGGTGCTGACAAAAATATCCAGGCACATTTTATTGGTAGCATTGTGTACATACACGACGATGTGTATACCTCGTCGCGCATGAAGGAGCTGGTTGTCATTGATGGGCAGCAAAGGCTGACCACCTTAACGTTGATTTATCTAGTGATGTACAAGCTTGCTCAGGAAATGGAAGACCCAGGTTTGGAACAAGAGATAAACGAAACCTACCTAATCAATAAATTTGCCAGTGAAGACGAAAAGCTCAAGCTGAAGCCCGCCGAGAATAACGCCGCTGCTTTCAAGTTTCTGATGCGTAGTCATGGAAACGAGCAGTTTCCCGGCTATTCGCGTGTTATTGCCAACTACGAGTTTTTTAGATCCCGGATAACTCCTGATAATTATGAGAATGTTTTGAACGGCCTTTCAAAGCTGATGTTTGTTGAAATATCTCTGGATAGGGGCAAGGATGATCCGCAGAGAATTTTTGAAAGTCTTAATTCTACTGGCTTGGAGCTTTCACAGGCTGACTTGATTCGAAACTATATTCTGATGGGCCTGAAACCCAAGGACCAGGAACGGATTTACCAAGACTACTGGTCTGTTATTGAAGCCCAGGCCAAGCATGAAGAAAGTAATCAAATACTGGTGTCGGAATTTATACGGGATTACCTTACTCTGAAAAATAAGAAAATCCCCAATAAGGGCAAGGTCTACGAAGCTTTCAAAGAAAAATATCCGACTACTGATGTCGGTGCGCTTGAGCAGTCGTTGGCCGACATTAAAAATATGGTAGTTCATTATCATAAGCTGAACAATCCAAATAAAGTGATCGATGTAGGAATCAGGCGGCAGCTAGAATATATTAAGCGACTTGAGATAAATGTTGCTTATCCTTTTCTGATGCAGGTTTATGACGATTACAGCCAAAAAATAATCGACAAAGATACATTTATTAAAGTTCTTGAGTTGGTGCAAAATTTCACCTGGCGTAGATTTATTCTAGGGCTGCCAACCAACGCCCTGAATAAGATCTTCATGAGCCTATATGAGAAAGTGGAGCCTAAAAATTATCTGTACTCTTTGCAGAAATGGTTGTTGCAGCGACAAGGGGTGCAAAGATTCCCTTCAAACAATGAAGTATTCGATGCGCTGCGTATCAAGGATCTGTATAACATAAAAACCAAGAACAGGCTGTACTTGCTGGAAAGGCTAGAGAACCACAATAACAATGAATATGTTCAAGTAGATCAGAATGAGAAGATAACCACGGAACATATATTTCCGCAAAACCCCGACCCGAAATGGAAGATTGAACTGGGCGAGGAAGAGTACAAGAGAATTCGTGATAGCTATTTAAATACGCTGGCCAATCTGACACTTTCTGGCAATAATGGAAGGTTGGGGAATAAGAGCTTTATTGAGAAGCGGGACTTGCCTGGTGGTGGCTATAAGGATAGCCGGCTATGGCTGAACAGGTTTTTAGGCGATCAGAGCGGTTGGGACGCTGACCGGCTTGAAAAGCGATTTGAGTCTCTGACAGAGAGGTTCTTCCAGGTCTGGAGCTACCCTGACATCGGAGAGGCTATTTCGGCAGAGCCGGCCACGGAAGTAAGCATATTCGAGGCAGAAGACCCAAAACATAAAAAACTTGAATACGCCATATTTCTTGACAGCAAAATGGAAGTTACGCAGGTATCCAGGTTGTATATTAATATTATCGGGGAGCTTTTTAACCTAACCCCGGATCTGTTTTATAGTACTGACCTGGGTGGCCGTGTCGGTCTATCGCACGGTGAAGAGCAAGCAAAGAAACTTAGACAGGCTGCTAATATTAAAGAAAATTATTATATCGAGACGAATTTAGATAATGTCGGCAAGTTTGAGCGTATTAAGCATGCTCTTTCAGTTTTTGACTTGGAAGACGAGCTCACCATTAAATATGCCGCCGACTGAAATGAATGCACATAAAGAGTCTTTGCCATGAGTGACAAGCAACCTATTCCTGTACCATCCTCTAGTATGAACTTGACCGAGAACAGTCTGGAGCAGTTGAAAGCACTTTTCCCTAATGTGTTTGCCGAGGGTAAAGTGGATTTCGAAGCGCTGAAAGCTGAGTTGGGCGAGCATGTTGAAACGCATGGTCAACGTTATCAGTTTGCCTGGGCTGGTAAGGATCAGGCCAAGCGTATTGCCACTACACCAAGCCTTGGCACTTTGCGACCTGCACAAAAAGAGTCCGTCAATTGGGATGTAACTGAAAACCTGTATATCGAAGGCGATAACCTAGAAGTACTCAAGCTATTGCAGAAAAGCTATTTTAGTAAGGTAAGGGTGATCTACATCGACCCGCCGTACAATACAGGTAAAGATTTTGTCTATAAAGATAGCTTTAAAGATAATTTGGCCAATTATCAGCGCCTGACCGGTCAGCGAGATGAAGAAGGGAATCCGCTGACGAACAATCCTGACAGCTCTGGCCGTTATCATTCCAACTGGCTTAGCATGATGTATCCGCGCCTGAAGCTGGCTCGTAATTTGTTGCGAAATGACGGGGTGATCTTTATATCAATTGATGATAATGAAATACATAATTTACGGAAGGTATGCGATGAGATTTTTGGAGACGGTAACTTTATCGGCTTGATATGCTGGAAAAATGCAACTGACAACAACCCTACTAGAATTGCTATAGAGCATGAGTATGTTGTTGCTTACGCAAAAAATATCAACCACTGCCTTCCTGTGTGGAAGTCACAAGAATCTGATGCTAAAGACGTACTTGTGGATATCGGTTCCGAGCTGAACAGGCGAGGGTTGTCTGATTCAGAGCTTCAAGAAGAATATACAAAATGGTTTAGAGAAAATAAGAATTTCCTCGGAAAGCTCGATAGATATAAATATATCGATAAAGGGGGTGTCTATACTGGGAGTCAAAGCGTACACAACCCAGGTAAAGAAGGGTACAGGTATGATGTTATACACCCCGTTACGCGTCAGTCGTGTAAAGAGCCGTTGATGGGGTACAGGTTCCCAGAAGAAACAATGAAAGATTTGATCGGAAAAGGCTTGATTCTATATGGTGATGACCATAACAAAATTATTGAGTTGAAGGTATACGCAGAGTCGTACCAGGAAAAGCTGTCAAGCGTAATTGAGCTTGATGGCCGCATTGGAGCTTATGACCTGCGGGGATTGTTTCCAGAAAATAGGACTGTTTTTACAAACCCGAAGCCTGTTTCTTTTTTACGTCATCTTCTATCCTATTTATTAGCGGATGATGATTTAGTGTTAGATTTTTTCTCCGGTTCATGCTCGAGTGCGCATGCCGTAATGGAACAGAACGCCGAAGACGGTGGTCACCGTCAATTTATTATGGTGCAAATTCCCGAATTAACTCCTGAAGATTCGGAAGTCCACAAAGCAGGCTACGCCACCATCGCCGAAATCGGCAAGGAACGCATTCGGCGTGCCGCCAATAAAATCCGTGAAGAACATCCGGATACCGAGGCTGATCTTGGCTTTAAAGTACTTAAGCTTGACAGTTCCAACATCAAGAAATGGCTGCCGGATTATGACAATCTGGAGCAGGATCTGCTGGGTGCGGTAAACAATATTCTCGATGGCCGTAGCAGCGAAGATTTGTTGTACGAAGTGCTGATCAAATACGGCTTGCCGTTGACCCTCCCGGTGGAAACGCTGCAAGTGTCGGGTCACACCGTCTACAACGTTGCTGGAGGCTCTCTAGTCGCTTGCTTTGACGAGGGTATTGCCCTAGATGCGGTCCAAGCCATTATTGGCTTGGGCACCGCTGATATGCCCATTTTGAGGATTGTCTTCCGAGACACTAGTTTTGCAGATGACATCGTCAAAACCAACGCTATCCAGCGCTTTAAGCAAGCCGGTATTAATGATGTGTTGAGCATTTAAGGGGCGGATGATGAAACTCAAATTCGACCAGAACCTTCCGCACCAGAGAGCGGCATGGGAAGCAGTGGTAGCACTGTTTAACGGTCAGGAAAATTGCTTCACCCCCTTTACCATGCCGCAGGCAGCGGATTGGGGGCAGAGCGGACAGGGTGCGCTGGGCTTGACGGTAGCACCTCAGGGTACTGCCAACCGGCTGGTGTTGACCGAAGAAGAGCTTCTGCACAACCTTAAGCAGGTGCAGCTCCGGCACGGCCTGAAGCCCGCCACGAGCGTGGACAGGAGCGACCTGCATTACACCGTGGAGATGGAAACCGGTACCGGCAAGACCTATGTCTACCTGCGCTCCATTTATGAGCTCTACCAAGCTTATGGGATGACAAAGTTCATCATCGTAGTGCCGGGCCTGGCGATCAAAGAAGGGGTAAAAAAAGCCATCCAAATTACCCGTGAACACTTATCGGATATTTACAAGGAAACCAAGATCGATGACTTTGTCTACGACTCCAGCAACCTAGAGCAGGTGCGCAGCTTTGCCGAGTCCGGCCATATCCAGATCATGGTGATCAATATTGATGCCTTCCGCCGTAGCTTCACTGACCCGGACAAGGAAACCAAGGCCAATATTATTCACCGCTATAACGACCGCCTGGAAGGGCAAAAGCCCATCGAGCTGATTGCCCAAACTAACCCAGTGGTGATCATTGATGAGCCGCAGACGGTGGACACTACCGCCAAGTCTGCTGAAGCCATCAAGTCACTCAATCCGCTGTTTACCCTGCGCTTTTCAGCCACCCACAAAGACAAGCACCTACCCATATACCGGCTGGATGCCGTAGATGCCTACAACCAGAAGCTGGTGAAAGAAATTGCCGTGCTGGAGGTGTTGCCGGAAGATGACCACAACACCGCCTATATAGCCTTTCTCCAGGCACGTAACAATAAGGGCGTAGTCGAAGCGCGGCTTGAGTTTGACGCTTTGAAGACTGACGGCAGCATCAGGCGTGATCGTAAGTGGGTGCAGCAGAACGCTGACTTGTATGAGATGACCAAGCGCGATTTATACGAAGGCTATATCGTCAACAATATCAGCGCCGTGCCGGGCAAGGAGTGGCTGGATTTTACCTCCAGACCCGATGTAGTTCAGCAGGGTCAGAGCATCGGCGGCGTTGATTTACTGGCACTTAAGCGCCTGCAAATCCGCAAAACCATTGAAACACACCTCAAACGCGAGCTGGCGTTGAATCCCTTGGGCATCAAGGTGCTATCGCTGTTCTTTATCGACAAGGTTGCCAACTATCGAGTCTACGATGAGGGCGGCAACCAAGGTCTGGGCATTTATGGCGAGATGTTCGAAGAGGAATACCTGAAGCTGGCCCGCCATCCGCAGTATCAGAGCCTGTTTGGTGAGCTGGACTGGGGCAGCCATGTGACAGCGGTGCATGATGGCTACTTTGCCGCTGACCGCAAAGGCATAGTCAAAGACACGAGCGGTAAAACCGCTGATGATGAGTCTGCCTACGACCTGATCATGAAAGATAAAGAGCGCCTGCTGGGCATGCAAACGCCACTGCGTTTTATCTTTTCTCACTCAGCTTTACGGGAAGGCTGGGATAACCCCAACGTCTTCCAGATCTGCACCCTGAACGAGACGACCTCGACCATCAAGAAACGTCAGGAAATCGGTCGTGGCTTGCGCCTGGCGGTTGATCAGAGTGGCCAGCGGGTTGCTGACAGCGGCTATACCATCAACACCCTGACGGTTGTCGCTAATGAGACTTACGCGGAATTCAGCAACGCCCTCCAGAAGGAAATCGAAGAAGACGATGGCATCCGTTTTGGTGTCGTCGAGCAGCACAGTTTTGCCAGCATCACGGTTAGCGATGATCAGGGTGAGCTTCAGTATCTGGGCGTGGAGCAGTCGGAGCAGCTGTTTGACTTCCTCAAGCAGGAAGGCTTTATCGATAAGGGCGGCAAGGTGCAGGATACGCTCAAGGCAGCGCTCAAGCATGACCTGCTGAAACTGCCGGAACAGTTCGATACCGTCAAACCAGCGGTAGAGCATGTTCTGAAGAAGATCGCTGGTGGGCTGGATATCAAAAAAGCTAATAACGAACACACAGCCACGCCGCGCAAGGAAGTCATTCTGGGCGCGGACTTCAAGGATCTGTGGGACAGGATCAAGTACAAGACACTCTACCAGGTGGATTTTAACCTGGATAAACTGATTACAAGCTGCGTTGCTGACATGCAGCTCATGCTTATACCTAAGCCCCGGTTCACCACGACTACGGCAACCCTCACCATGGATAAGAGCGGGGTCGGAACCAAGGATGTGCAGGAAGTGAGTGAGCTGTACGACTCAAGCTATGATCGTCTGCCTGATGTGCTCAGTTACCTTCAAAACAAAACCCAACTGACCCGGAGAACCTTGGCGCGCATCTTGATCGAGAGCAAGCGGCTGAACGACCTCAAGAAAAACCCGCAGAAATTTATCGAAAACACACTGAAGATCATCCAGCGCAAAAAGATGCACGCATTGGTCGACGGCATCAAATACGAAAAAATCGGTGAGCAGGAAGTTTATGCCCAAGAGCTCTTTCTAGAGCATGAGCTACAGGGCTATCTGGAGCAGAACATGATGGAGGTTCGCAAGAGCCTTTACAGCCACATCGTTTATGACTCACAGACCGAAAGCGAGTTTGCCAAGGGGCTGGAGCGCAATGACGCTGTGAAGCTCTACAGCAAGCTTCCAGGCTGGTTCAAGATCGACACTCCGCTCGGTAGCTACAACCCCGACTGGGCAATTTTGATCGAGAAGGAGGGTGTAGACCGCCTGTACTTCGTAGTCGAAACCAAAAGCAGCCTATTTGACGAAGACCTGCGCTTGGCCGAGCAAGACAAAATCAAGTGCGGCAAGGCTCATTTTGCGGCGCTGGAGGGCGGGGTGGATTTCCGGCTGGCTAATTCAATAGATATGCTGGAGCAGTGGGTTGGGGACTAACGGCTAGGGAGTACACGGAGTCGTAAAGTAGATCACCAAGAGTATTCAAAATGGCCCGCACGCCGCTTGGGCTTTCGTAGCACGTATACCGAAAGCGGTTTAGAGCGACGTGTTGAAGGGAACATATATGAGCGAGCTTGAGAGCTGGGTAATCAGTGCCTACGAAGAAGCCAAGACTGGTGAATGGGCTCGAGTGCTCAGCGAATAGGAACAATTTCCAGTAACAGCCAGGCGATGTAGCAGATACCAAAAGCCAACCTCAGGCTGGACTTTTTTTACACCAAGCTGCCTACTTGCGTAAGGCCAACGGTCAGGAACCCTACGCCTGGTTGCGCCACATGCTGGAACGGTTGCCGCTGGCAACGTCGGCGGACGACTACGAAGCATTACTGCCGTGGCGCTACGGACAGGTTGCTTACTAATCTGCAACGATCATCGCAAGATGGGGTGGATCGCTTACCTTACAGCGCTCATAATAAGTGTCCACTAGAAAATAAGTGGACACTATCCTGACGCCAGCTGTGCCAAGCTTAAGATGGGATTACCGGTCGCTTGCGCTTCTATCGATTTATTCTTGTTTCACCTCGTCTGACGTGCGTTTTGAGCTTGTGAGCTCTGAGAGGAGCTCTGAGAGATATTTTGGTTATGAGATATATGAATCGCCCCCAGTATTCTAGACACTCGCCAGACTCTGGTAATGACGCTTTTCGTACTCGACCGGTGACAGGTCACCACTCGTGCCGTGCCGGCGCCTTGGGTTATAAAACATCTCAATGTAAT
>NZ_JACGWE010000130.1:0-706 GCF_014077575.1 Pseudomonas sp. 5Ae-yellow
CCGTGCTGAATGCCCCTGCTAATCAGCTTCATCGCCTGACCTAAAACCGCTGTACCCACCTGCGGGGACGCTCTCCCTGCCGGGAAAAGCCGTCTCCGCTTTCCAGTACGTTTAGAAATCGGAGAATCGCCATGAGCGCTACTCAAACCTCAGAAACCAAGTACTTTGACCTTCACACCACTGGTATCGGTTATCTCAATCGCCTGCGGGAGGTGACTCCGCGTAAGGGAAAACCTTTCATGGCTGTGACCGTCGCCGCTCTGAAGGGATCGGCAGATGCTTGCCTGAAAATCAATATGAAAGATTCCACTCGCCATGATAAGACCTCATCAGTTTAGATGCTTCGAGTGTAGATGTAGGGGGCGGTTCGCGGGAGGGAACGTGTAACAAATTGTGCCATCAAAATGACACTAAAGAGGGTGGTTTTTATCTTGGCGAACGGCGGCTCTAGAAGTTCTACGCAGTCCTGACTTTATTTTCAGTGAGTTACTAACTGCAGCCATGGTGATATCCAGCGTGCTAGAGAATTGACTTAGTCCTGTCATATCGGTTGGCAGCGAGCCGGCTAGCTGTCCGCTCCTGGCCCAGAGTGTGTAAAAACACTTTCCGTATGTTGGAGGCCTAAGCACAGCGCTCTTGGGCGAGGCGATTTCCCGAACATTTGCCAAGGTCAGCCCCGGTAGCGCGTCAGATCGTGTATGAAGCG
>NZ_JACGWE010000077.1:0-6043 GCF_014077575.1 Pseudomonas sp. 5Ae-yellow
AGACATCAGCTATTACCTGATGACACGGTACAACTGGCTAAGACCACATCAATTCAATGATGGTTTAGCACCTGCCAAGGCAGAGGAAAAACTTTATCCACTGTCCGGAATCAGTTGACCACTACACCGTGACCGAGGATCGCGGCTCGGATTGCATCGCCTGGGCACTGGGGATGGACTACATCTACCGCAACGGCCTGATGCTGAAGCGTTCGCTTTGCGACATTGAACTGCAGCGCAGCACTAGCGTGTTGGTCAGCAACGGAGCTCGGAAGAAACTGGGATTAAACGCGCAACTCTGCGCGCCCGCGACACCTGTGCCTACTACTAGCATCGCCTACAGATTGGCGGCGGCAGCTGCTGGCGACGCGGTTGCGGCTATTTCCCTCGTCCCCACGTCAGCTCATGACGTAGTGGCGGGTCACGCCATTCTTCTCGGTGCCGGCGGCGTATTGGTAGATGAAACGGGTGAAGCCATCGTTTACGACTCGACAGAGAGGCTCGAAACCACTTCCAAACGCTGCTTCGGGGGCGCACCAGCAGCCTGCCGCGACCTTGTGATGCGAGACTGGGATATCGTTTTTCGCTAGCGGAGGATTCGCTAAAGCCTTATCGTCCGGGCTTACGCGCTCAAAAAGTTCGGTTATCAACCTGCGGGGCGCAGTATCAATATCGAGCACGTCGATGGCTACGTCGGTATTTTGATGGCAAGGCTGAAAGCCTCAAATTCCTATCTGTCCAAGCTTCTGGTTTCAGCGCTCAATCAGGGGCATGTCCGTAATTGTCCAGCGACAAGTCTGTACTTTTGGTATGGGGTTAGCTTGCGCATTTGAAATATTTCTTCTGGTATACTCAGTATAATAAGTCATTGAAAAACAAGATAAATAAATATTGACTCGGCA
Source organism: Pseudomonas sp. 5Ae-yellow (assembly GCF_014077575.1). Classification (NCBI taxonomy): domain Bacteria; kingdom Pseudomonadati; phylum Pseudomonadota; class Gammaproteobacteria; order Pseudomonadales; family Pseudomonadaceae; genus Pseudomonas; species Pseudomonas sp. 5Ae-yellow. Next base: position 903 of record NZ_JACGWE010000077.1, read on the forward strand.
ATTCGTGACCTCTACCATCAAAACTGTCGTGGATGCTGGGGCGGTGAATAAAAACGCTTTCACCAGCCCTCGACCAAATAGCAACCTTCCACGAGCGGTATCTATGCAAGAAAACAGTTCACACCAGAATAAATTCAGCCCGTTGCTAATCCTGGTCCACCCTGGCTCGTTATGTGGTTCGGCGGACATGAATCTTTCCGACGAAGCAGATGCTGCCAGGGAAGCTGTGATAGACGAGTTAAACGGCTGGTCGGGCAACATACTGGTACTCGACGGTTGGTTGAGCGACGAGCTTGGGCTTTACCCTCTCCTCGAGAGAGCCATTAAAGATGCGATTTCAAGATCGCCGATGCTTGCCGACAGGCTAGAAGCAGACGATCCAGAACACACAGAGATCGCCCTTAGTCATCTCGCAGAGCTAGGTGTTCCTTTATCCACACCCATCTCCTTAACGGGCGCCTGGTATGAACCAGATTACAATTCAGGTTGCGTGCTTGCCACACAGCAGGGTCTCCTCGAAGCTGGCTACACAAACGTTACCGTTATGCAAAGCGCTGCAGTGCTGTGATAGGCGAGTGCTAGCGCTCATATTAGGAACAACCGGTGTAGGTCCGATTCGCTGGCTCTGATCATTGTGGTCTACGACCTTGGAGGCTCCGGGCCACCTTCACTGTTGCCGCGATTCCGCTACTAACTGCTCGTACCGTGTAACGAAGTCGATAAGGCTTAACCCCAGCACCTCACATATATCCCTAAGTTGGATCAGATCGAGTCTGCGTGAACCGCGTTCTATGTCGCTTACAAACGATTGTGGGCGGTCAAGCGCCTTCGCAAAATCGGCCTGTGTTAAGCCTGCTTCTGTTCGGTATTCCTTGAGCAGCTTGAGCAGAATTGTTGTTTCAGGACGATAAAGAGATTTCGACACAAGCGCCTCTGGTAAGTGTTGACAAGGCGCTAAGGTATTACTAATATGCGAATATCGGTTTTTGGGATATTCAGATAGGAGTGCTTGCTTTGCAATGGCCAGAGCTTAAAGGTTTCATCCAACTCGTTACCTCGTCCAAAGGGATGGTTTATTTTGACGCGCTCGAGGCATGCAAGTTTTACAAGATTGATATGTCGGACTATCAGGTAATCCTTGACCGTTGGAGGACATTTCTCAAATACATGCCATTTGACTCAGAGCATCAGGTTTTGGAAGGAAGTCTTTGGATACCCATTGTATGCATAGTGTCTTTTCTAGAAGACTTTGGTTGGGAGCGCGATCAAGTCGGACAAGGTGGCTTGCCTCACGTGACCAACAAGCGAAAGGAAGGGTTGGTGCGCGCAATGCTAGAAAGCCAATTCGCTGAGGCCAAGTACGCTTTGGCAGAAGACCGATCGGCATGGTCGAGCCAGCTATGGTCTTAAGCCAGGTACGGCTGCCTGCTTAATGGGTCGCTAAATTCGACGGGTGCGAAGCGCTTGTCGGCATGCGTTTGATGGCAAACATACAAGCCGTACTCGATTCATCGAGTACGGCTCGACGTTACCCATACTTGACCGTCAAGTATGGGGGCGTTGTAGACTTTCGCCAAAAACGAGCAACTTGTCGAACGCAGGTGAGACGAGTTCAGTTTTCTGGCGAAATGTCTAAAAATTGAGAGTGGAACGAGCAATTTTTGACAACGCCTTTTCGCGAAGCGGCTGAGTTTTTGACATCAAAAATCGGGTAAGTCTGACAGTATATTGAATAGCTTATTGATTTATATTTCCATGCTATGCGTGGCTTATATTCATATATAACCAAGGATGGCAAGCTGTAAACTTGTTCTGCACCGAACAGGCCCTCATCATATACAAACCGGCTGAGAGCCCTAATAAAAAGAAATCGGTGCGTTATGAACGATCAAACCAAGAAGCAATATGTAAAACTTGCGGCATATTATTATCTGCGTCATATGAATGGCGCGGTGTTAAGTATCTCGGCCATAAGGGACTCTTTGGTTCAAACCGCAGAGAATTTTCAGCCTGGTTATTTCAGGCGGCTGAAAAATGCCATCGCGTTTGACCTTGAAAATAAGGGGCATCCTGAGGCTGCTAATAAGATCAGGGCGGTAGTGAATCCGGTTACCGTCAGGGGTAGCACTCTCGTTAAGAAGCCGAAGCCACGTCGAGCCAAGTCGTTCTCCAATGATGACTTGGTGGTCCTAGTCCAGCATTTGGGAAATTCTGGCTACGAAGAAGCGTTTGCGGCTGTATGCCTTATAAGTCAGACAGGGGCCAGGCCGGCAGAACTTAAGCAGATGCGGCTTGATGGGGATACGCTCTTCATCAGGGGCGCAAAGAAAACCAGCGGTGGGAGAGGCGCTGATCGTTTGTTGACCATAACTGACGAGACAACGAAAAATATCATAACCAACTGCATCGACATTCTTAGATCTCAGCCAGCTATTACTATAGATGCGATAAGGCATCGAATACGGACGGAAGGTCTGAAGCTTTGGCCGCGACGGAAGGTGGTTCCTGGCATGTATTCAATGCGGCACCAAGTTGGGTCGAATCTAAAAACATCTGGACTCGATTCGAAAACAATCGCTTATATTATGGGTCATCAGTCAACCAACTCCATCATGCGCTACGGAGACAAGCGGCAGGGTAATGCAAGAGCGATAAATGTCGAGCCCGCCAAGGAAGCTGATCTCAGTGCTGTGCGGGACAAAGTTAAGCCGCAGAAAAGGGCATGGTTTGAGAGTGTTATATTCAGACACGAGTAATATGTATCTTATTGTCGCCGGCTCTGGGCGCTGTTAAGAGGGAAGTAAATTAGCGTGAGAATACATCTGTTGTCAGATCTGCATTTAGAGTGTGAAGACTTTGTGCCCGAGGTGGATGACGCTGATGTGGTGGTTCTTGCTGGCGATATCTGCACCCATCAGATGGGTGTGACTTGGGCCGAGGAAGCGTTCAACTGTGCAGTTATCTATATACCCGGGAATCACGAATTTTACGGCGGCGACCTAACGGATACGCTTCAAAAAATGAGGGCGGCGGCCGGCGATAACGTCTGGATACTCGATTGCGAAGAAATCGTTATAGGTAATGTTCGGTTTCTCGGGATGACCATGTGGACGGACTTTAGCAGCACCGGAAATACCGAGAAGGCTTCCCGGACAGCGCAAAACGCGATCCCAGACTTCAAATGCATTCGCGCTGAAAAATCCCGTTTTATCGAGCCCGCTGATCTCATAGCCCGATCCCTAGCCAGTAGGAGCTGGCTCACAGAGTGTTTGGCTACGCCGTTTGACGGCAAGACAGTTGTGATCACCCATCATGCCCCGTCAATGAAATCGCTAGAGGGCAGCCCCCATGCAGGCGGTCTGCTTGACGGCGCTTTCGCCAACGCGTGGGATGATCTGATTGTAGCGCCAGTAGATTTATGGCTCCACGGGCACACCCATTTCCCTGTTGATTACGTTATCAACGGTACTCGGGTGGTGAGCAATCCGCGAGGCTATCCGGGAGAAGTCGAGGGTTTTGACCCGACTCTGGTTCTCGAGGTATGACTGGCAGATGCACCAAATGAAAAAGGCATTGTGAATGGCAGTTAGGCTAGAGTTTTTAACCCAGGATCCCGACGAGATTGAACTGGCGAAGCGGTACTGGGCAATGGATGAAGCGGGTACGTACTTGGAGAAAGTGACTGGTCTGGTTCCCTTTCGTCAGCTGACTCAGTCAAGTTTTATAAGCAGCCATGTACGCAAGTATTGTCGTGCTTATGATGAGAATCAGCAGTGCAGTCTTTGCAATGGGCCAGTCTTGGTAACCAAGCGTCATGAGCCGAGAAAAGCATTTGAGCTTTCTATCCGCCCTTGCACTCCATGTGCAGAGCGTATCAAGCAAGATGAGCTTCGGATAAAGCAAGCCGAAGAGGCCGAGCTACAGCGCGTGTTGCAGAAGCGCAGTCATGACATGGCTTGCAGGACTATCTCATACGATGCATTGCCAGATGATATCTGTGTGCTGCTGTTGGCCATGGACGCTCTAATAGGCCCTCGCCTTACTAAAGGTACTTTCAGGGAGAATGAATGCGCCGCGCTGGCTCCCTATGATGGCGGTTTTTTTCTCAGACGCCTGCGTGAGGTAGGGATAATCTTGGATCAGCCTAGCGCGGCAAGGCCAGGGACCTATTTTCTTGAAAACGGTCAGATTGTGATGCGCTGGGCTCAGGCAGAGTTTTTCCTAGTTGCCGACGACAAATATGGGCGGGGGGAGGACGTCATAAGAAGGATCGCGGAGCGAGAGTTCAACAACCCAGACGCCTTGTTCGATCTTTGGCTTGATTATGCTACCAGCGACGCCGCGAGATACCTTCTAGACCAGTGCCGAATCTACAATCTCGCCTTCGGATCTGAGGACGTCGAGAGAATCAAAGGCACGATCAGACAAGCTTTGCGTGTCTATAGCACCTCCCAGTTGTGGTCCGTTATCTGGAAGGTAGTAAAGGATGCGTCGAGTCTTGCCAGCCACATGTACTTCAATCGCATCAAGGCATCAGCGACTATCCCTAACAAGATACGAAAGCAGCTTGAGAGGGCAGGGCAGGAAGATGGCATCAGCAGATACTGGAGTCGGCCTGAGCACCATCTCGCTGGTTCTTTGGGGACTGTTTTTTCAAGGCTGTTCGGCCTGGATGAGAACACCAATGGGCAGCAGGCGCATGAAAGATTTGCTCAGTTGGTCCATCACTCGAGCACCGAGGCGGACGAAGCTCTGGAGAGCCTGGTCAGGTCATTTATCCTGCAAGCACAGGATAATCCCGGCGCCGTCCAGATGATGTGCCAGTTCGCTGATCTCGTGCGTTCAGGACTTCAAACCAAACCAGCGCTTGAAGAAATCATCGGGGTCGTTGGTACCTAACGGGAGGCCCCATAAAGGCTTCCAGCCGCTTAGTGATATTGACCTGCCGACTCGAAAGGACTTGCCGCATGAATGATCCGTTGTCGGCTTTATTGCAAAGGGCGTTTGATACTCGTGCATATTCCGGCCCATCGTGACCGCCCATTCCGTTTGAACGTGACCGCCTGTTCCGGGCTAACGTGACCGCTCATTCCGTTTTATCGTGACCGATTTTGGGTGATATCCCGGAATCACCGGTCACG
>NZ_JACGWE010000066.1:0-9998 GCF_014077575.1 Pseudomonas sp. 5Ae-yellow
ATTACATTGAGATGTTTTATAACCCAAGGCGCCGGCACGGCACGAGTGGTGACCTGTCACCGGTCGAGTACGAAAAGCGTCATTACCAGAGTCTGGCGAGTGTCTAGAATACTGGGGGCGATTCAATATAATGATGGGCATGATGAAGACTCAGCAAACCGCCGAATAGTAAAAAACGATGCTAACTTAACCAAGGGTTCGTTATAGAGCCCTTTTCTCTTCGACTCTAATAAAGACAGCCGCCTAAATCCGCATTCAATCGAATGCTGTTAGTCCGTCTTATTTCGTACCGAAGGAGTTATCTATCAACAAAAATAGAATACTGAACACACCAGAGCTACACGTCGCAATTTTCTCATTCTTCCTGCATTTTATCTGGGAGCTGATGCAGATGCCATTATTTGCCGGATTCGACGATACTCATTACTTCAGCGTCATTCTGCATTGCACCAGAGCCACCGGCGGCGACGTCATTATTTCCCTTGGAGCGTTCTGGACTGCTAGCTTATTCGCCCGTTCAAGGTACTGGTTTCTGGCAGATCGATTCCTGCCCCTTGGCATATTCCTAATTGCTGGCCTACTGATTACCGTAGTTTTTGAGCTCCTGGCGACAGGCCCATTTCAACGCTGGACCTATGAACAATCCATGCCGGTGCTGCCCTTTACGAATGTAGGTTTGTCACCCATTGCCCAGTGGATCGCGTTACCTCTGCTGCAAATGTGGTTTGTCCGGCGCCAGGTGCTTGGCGGACACCTTTAGGGCGTTCAGATGCGGAGGTAAAGGGTAAAGGACGAAATGCCTGGTCATTTTCACTAACGCTGCCTTTGGTACTGAGCGAGAAACAGTTATGAGTATGTTGTCTATGCGCGCCAGAATGGCGCTTCTTTTTATATTGGTAGTAACAACAGTTCTGGCGTTCGCTGCCGTAAGCTTTGATTTTTTTTGTCGCCTGCATTTTGAGCGACAGGATGAACAGGTTCTCCAACACAAGATACAGTCGCTGGAGGCAGTTCTGTCGCGCAATGACGGCCTTGGGTCATCCATAATGTCCGACATCGACCGATTGCTTGACACCTCATTTGGCTTTGCTGTCGTGATTAAAGCCGGAAACCGCGTCGTTTATTCACATCACAACCTGCCCGAAAAATACCTGCCTTTTAATAACTCCGGCAATGCTGACAAGTGGCTGATTCAAGTGGGCCCCAACATCTACACGGGGACGACCCAGCGGATCGGGGAGTGGGCAGATGGAGAAGGAAAGACGATTCACTTGGCCCTAGATGTCACACACCGCACCCACTTTTTCGAAATGATTCGTCAATGGTTCATTTATACACTTCTCGTCAGTGCTGTGCTCAGCGGCGTACTTGGTTACGCATTTATTGGCCGGGGTCTCAAGCCGATCTCCCGCCTGTCAAAGACAACTTCCACCATCACTGCCAACTGCCTGGAAACGCGAATCCCTGCCGAATCGGTACCAACCGAACTGCATGAGCTCGTGAACAGCTTTAACGCCATGCTTGAGCGATTGGATAATTCCTTTCTTCGCCTATCGGGCTTTTCAGCTGACATCGCGCATGAGCTGCGCACACCGCTGAACAGCATGCTGACCCAAACTGAAGTGGCGCTGATGAAGGATCGCTCTGGCGAAGACTACAAAGAAATTCTTTTGTCGACCCTTGAGGAGCTCCGCAGGATGTCGCGAATGGTCGACGACATGCTATTTCTGGCCAAAGCCGACAACGGCATGATTACTCCCGATTTAGAAGATCACAACCTGGCAACTATCGGAGCGAGCGTGCTCGAATATTACGAATATGCGGCCGACGAAAAGGGGTTAAAACTGATCATGAGTTGCGAAGGCGTCACCTGGGTACAAGGTGACAATCTCATGTTGCGACGCGCCCTTTCGAACATCTTGTCCAATGCAGTGCGTTACGCAGATGAAGGCACTGTTGTCGTTATTGAGGTCTCGAGAGCAGATGATTGGGTGCTCTTGAAGGTGAGTAACCAAGGCCCGATAATTTCTGCTAAGCATATCGATAAGCTTTTTGACCGTTTTTACCGAATCGATACCGCAAGGCGCGAAGGAAGCACCTTGAATGCGGGTCTTGGAATGGCTATTACCCGGTCGATTATCGAAGCGCACAAAGGAACAATTGAATGCAGTTCAGCGGATAGAATCACCACATTCGAGATTAAATTAGCAGCAATCGTTTAAGCATGTAACGCCAAGCTCAACTTGACTCTGTACTATCGATGAAATAGCCCATGCCTCGAACGGTTTGAATCAACTTTACAGGGAAGTCATCATCAATTTTTGCGCGTAGTCGTCTAATAGCGACCTCAATAATATTAGTGTCGCTATCAAAGTTGATATCCCATACTTTGGATGCAATAAGCGATTTAGATAACACTTCACCCCGACGGCGAAGCAGTAGCTCAAGCAACATGAATTCCTTTGCAGTCAGATCGATGCGTTTGCCTCCGCGCTCGACTCTTCGCTTCAACAAGTCCACCTGCATGTCTGCAATGGCCAAGCTCGTCTGGACAGTTGCATTGGTTCCACGACGCAGCAACGACCTTACTCGGGCCAGCAACTCGGAAAAGGCGAACGGTTTGACCAGGTAATCATCTGCCCCAAGCTCTAGGCCTTTGACTCTATCTTCCACCTGGTCTCGAGCAGTCAGAAACAGCGCAGGCGTTTCACTGCCCGCAGCGCGTGCTCGTTCAAGCACCTGCCAGCCATCCAGCCCTGGCATCATCACGTCCAAAATCAGCAGGTCATATTCTTCATCATGAGCCTGTTGGACCGCATCAATACCGTTCGTGACCAAGTCGACAACAAACCCAGCTTCAGCCAAACCTTGTTTCAAGTAAACGCCAGTCTTCGGTTCATCTTCTGCAACCAAGATTTTCACAATCAAGCTCCTGCCTAAGCAATAGCTCATTGTGCAGTGCTCAGGACGGAGATGCTATTGCCTTTCATAAATGTAATTGACGGCGTCCAACACATCGATAGTGTTAAGGCCTGAACCGGCTTGGCGCGTCGGGAGATTGCGCCGACAGCGCCAAACGATCAACCCGCCATCCGCCCACATTCTTCTAAACAGGCGATGCAGGCTTCGGCGCAGCGCTGACTAACACGCCCCGTACTCGCTATATAGCAGGAACGGGGCGTGCGTACCGACACTCAATTTTGATAGCTCTGTTAAGAACTAGCGCTTGCTTGCTCTTCTAACTCGTCATCTCGACGGTGAACCAGCTGGTAAAGCAACGGTAACACTAATAGCGTTAGCACCGTTGAAGACAGAATCCCGCCGATCACCACCGTCGCAAGAGGACGTTGTACCTCTGCACCGGTCCCGACATTTAAAGCCATTGGAACAAATCCGAGTGAAGCCACAAGAGCAGTCATTAATACCGGTCGTAGCCGGGTAAGAGCGCCCTCGCGGATCGCGGTGTCCAGAGGTAAACCTTGCTCCCGTAGGCTACGGATGAAGGAGATCATTACCAGGCCATTTAGAACGGCGACGCCTGACAGAGCAATAAAGCCAACTCCTGCTGAAATGGACAACGGGATATCTCTCAGCCACAGCGCAACAATGCCTCCGGTGAGCGCAAATGGAATCCCTGTAAAGACCAATAAGCCGTCTTTGACATTGTTGAACATCATGAAAAGCAGAATGAACACCAGGAGCAGCGCCACGGGGACGACAATCTGCAGCCGCTTCGTTGCCGATTCAAGCTGCTCGAAGGTACCGCCCCAGTCGATCCAATAACCTGCCGGGATATCTACCTGGGCCTGGATTTTCTGTTCTGCCTCAGATACGAATGATCCAATGTCACGACCACGGACGTTTGCACTGACAACAATTCGCCGTTTCCCTTCTTCTCTACTGATCTGATTCGGACCGGGGGACAGATCTAGCGTGGCCACCTCGCCGAGGGGGATATAACTTATGGTGCTGTTTAATTCCCTTGGAAGGGCAATTGGAAGCCGCTCAATTGCGGCGAGATCGCTGCGTATCTCGTCCGGTAAACGAACCACGATATCGAAACGCCGGTCTCCTTGAAACAAGGTGCCTGCCTCTCGGCCACCGATAGCTACTGCAACCGCTTGCTGTACAGTATCTAGACTCAGGCCGTATCGTGCGATTTGATCGCGATCGATATCAATCGTGAGCATAGGAAGGCCAGTCGTTTGCTCGACCGTAACCTCTGAAGCGCCTGGTACTTGTTCTAGCAGCTCGGACACTTCCGCCGCCGTGCTGTTAAGAACCTCCATGTCATCACCATAGATTTTCACGGCCACCGCGGCACGAACACCGGAAATCAACTCGTTGAAACGCAGCTGAATCGGCTGGGAAAACTCGTAGTTATTGCCCGGCAACTCAGCGGCGGACGCTTGGACCTCGCTTAAGAGCTCATTGCGCGACTTGCCTGGATCCGGCCACTGCTCTTGTGGCTTCAGCATGACGTACCCGTCAGAGATATTTGGTGGCATGGCATCGGATGCCACCTCCGCAGTGCCTGTGCGCGCAAAAATCCGCTCGATCTCCGGAAACTCACCCATAAGCTTTCGTTCCAGCTGCTGCTGCATCTCGACAGACTGACTAAGACTGGTAGCCGGTACACGAAGGGCTTGGATAGCGAAGTCTCCCTCGTTGAGGCTAGGCACGAATTCACTGCCCATACGTGACCCTACGAGGCCGGAAAGTATGACTACAACTACGGCAAAGGTGAGCACCGCTGGCTTGTTGGCCATCACCGCATCGAGTGTAGGTGCGTAGGCCCGTTTAGTATTGCGGATTAGAAAGTTTTCCTTCTCTGTAACCCGCTTACCGATAAATAGCGCAACGGCTGCCGGGACGAACGTCACCGAGAGGATCATCGCCCCGAATAGCGCTGTCACTACGGTAAACGCCATGGGCGTGAACATCTTACCTTCTACCCCTGTAAGGGCGAATATCGGCAGATACACGATCATAATGATCAGTTGCCCATATAGTAGAGGCCGACGCACTTCCTTTGCCGCAGCGAACACTTCATGAAGCCGCTCGGACAGCGTTAATGCCCGTCCGTGATGGGACTGAGCGTGAGCAAGTCGACGCACGCAGTTCTCAACAATCACCACGGCACCATCGATAATGATGCCGAAATCCAATGCGCCTAAGCTCATCAGGTTGGCGCTGACCTCGTTGGCTACCATGCCGGTGAACGTAAAGAGCATCGCCAGCGGTATAACAAGTGCGGTTAGGATCGCCGCACGGATATTGCCCAAGAAGAGAAAAAGTATAACCACAACAAGAATGGCACCCTCAGTGAGGTTCTTCTTAACGGTGGATATAGCTTTGTCTACGAGTACAGTTCGATCGTAGACAGTGATCGCCTTTACGCCTTCCGGAAGCGAAAGGTTTATCTCTTTCATCTTGTCATCGACAGCCCTAGAAACTACCCGGCTATTTTCACCGATAAGCATGAAAGCCGTACCTAGAACCACTTCGCGGCCATTCTCGGTGGCTGCGCCAGTACGGAGCTCCTTTCCAACCTCGACCGTCGCAACGTCCCGGATACGCACTGGGGTACCGTCAACGTTGCTAATAAGGGTATTGCGGATGTCCTCCACAGACTGCATTTGTCCTGGTGCACGAACAAGATACTGCTCGCCGCGCTTTTCAATATATCCGGCACCTAGATTGTTATTGTTTTGCTCAACCGCCTCGATTAGATCTTGTAGTGTTAGTCCAAACGACCGCAAAGTGTCTGGGTTGGGGGCGATCTGATATTCCTTTGCATATCCTCCGATCGTATTGATCTCAGTAACACCAGGTACATTGCGGACTTGCGGTTTGATGATCCAATCTTGAATCTCACGCAAGTCAGCAGGGGTATACGGCGTACCGTCCGATTTGGTGGCACCTTCCTCAGCTTCAACCGTCCAAAAGTAGATTTCGCCAAGCCCAGTGGAAATAGGGCCAAGTGTTGGAGTGACGCCTTCTGGGAGCTGATCTTTGGCCCCTCCCAGGCGCTCATTCACAAGTTGGCGGGCAAAATAGATGTCAGTGCCTTCCTCAAAAATAACTGTGATCTGAGAAAGTCCATATCGAGACAAGGAACGTGTCTGCTCGAGCTTGGGCAACCCGGCCATTACCGTCTCGAGCGGGTAGGTAATGCGCTGCTCCACTTCCAGCGGGGAATAACCTGGCGCCGCAGTGTTGATTTGCACCTGTACGTTGGTGATATCAGGAACAGCGTCGATAGGCAGCTTTTGGTAGCTGTAAACTCCTAACGCTGCCATGCCAAGCACGGCTAGCAAAACCAGCCAGCGATGCTCTATAGAAAAACGAATGATACGTTCGAACACAGTCTATAACTCCGTATTAGTGAGCATGCGAGGCGCTGGCTTTGCCAAGCTCGGACTTAATAATGAAGCTGTTAGCCAAGGCATAGCGCGCTCCGGCCTGAAGACCTTCCTTGATTTCAACCGCTTCACTATCGCTGCGACCAGTCACGATTGGCTGAGCAGCAAAACCATGGTCGGTCCGTACAAACACCACCGGCTTTTCTTCCAATGTGTGGATCGCATCAGGACTTACTGCGACTGGCACGGATGCTTCGCCAGCGCCTACCTGCACTTTGACGAACAGGCCGGGGCGCCAAACCCCTTCAGGATTGGGAAGTGTGACCCGGGCGGTAGCGGCGCGGCTTTGCTGACCAACAAGTGAGCCGACATAAGAAACGGTGCCATTGGCACTGGACTCGAATGCTGTGGCCTCGATAACGGCATTGCTGCCGACTCGTACCGCGCTGAGTGCATTGGCAGGAACGCTGATATCTGCCCAAACGGTAGAGAGATCGGAAATGATGAATATCTGGTCATCGGTATTGACTGACTCACCGAGCGTGATGTCCTTCTCAACGATCATCCCATCGAACGGCGCCCTGAGTTCGTAGCGGCTCAATGCGTCTGGCTTGCCAGCATCACTGCCAAGCGCTTGTAGCTGTGCGTTTGCATTCGCAACAGTCAGCTCTGCTTCCCGTAAAGCCTGTTGTGCCTGTAAATAATCCTGTTCCGCAGAAATACGCTCTTCCCATAGCTCCTTTTCGCGTCGATAGGTTTTTTGAGCCAATGCAAGACGTTTTTGCGCCGCGTAGAACTCGCTTCTACGTTCCGACAGGTCTGTACTCGCGATCACAGCAAGTACTTGCCCCTGTTTCACCTGTTCGCCCAAATCAACTTTGACCGCTTCAACGACACCTGAGAGACGAGGCACAACTTGCGCTGTGCGGTCTTGGTTGAATGTAATTTCGCCAGGCAGCTCGATTGCGCTTTTTATCAGTGCAGGCTGAGCGGTTGCCAGCGAGATGCCCGCGGCTAGGATTTGGGACTCAGAGAGTTCAACCTCTGCTGCTTCAGCGTGCGCCGCTCCCTCAGGGCCATCGTCATGCTCATCTTTCTCTGCCGCACCGACCTCGTGATCGCTATCGGCGCCTTCTTCATCATGGCCATGATCTCCTTCGGCTTCGGTATCCTCATCCGAATGCCCTTCATCATCATGCTCCGAAGCGCCACCATGCTCGTCGCTCGCATTGGGCACAGCAGGACTACTGCCAAGAAGCAATCCGCCAAGCACTAGTGCCACGCCTAATATGACGACGATCCAAAAAATCTGCTTCTTGTGAACAGCCAAGGAAGATGTGTTCGATTTACTTTTCATATGGATTCCTTATGGCTGAGTGGCCGTGGTGATAACGGCCGACCCATCGCCGACAATTCGCGCAATTTCCGCCGCCGCCTGGTTAGCTTGCGAGAGCGCAGACAGGTATTGAGAGCGGGCTTGAAAAAGCGTGCGTTGAGCATCCAGTACGTCAAGGAAGGTGAACTTTCCGAGTTCGAACCCCTTGCTGGCAGCTTCATAAGCGCTTTGGGCACTGGGGAGCATGTCGTTGCGCAACAGTTCGAACTGCTGGCTAGCAGCGCGCAGCCGCATGTGCGCTTGGGAAAGTTCGCTTTTCAGGCGTATATGGACGGCGTTAAGCTCGTCCTGCGCCTGGTAGGCCCGTTCCTGCGCTGCTCCGATGTTGCCTTGGTTTCGATCAAACAACGGCAGGGGCATCGAGATACCCACCAGCCCCAGCGTGCCGTTATATTCATCTGAGCGTTGGGCACCTACGCTAACCGTCACGTTAGAAAAGCGATTCGTCCTTTCCAGCTCCAACGCAGCCCGACGTCTTTCTGCTTCCCGACGCGCGCGGGTTAGTTGAGCGGAATCGCTCAAACGGCTATAAAGCTCGCCTAGTTCGGGAAGCGGAGGTACTGCCTCTGCCGGCTCTTGTACTCGCTCAAAGCGTGGCTGTGGGTTTCCCCAGTTGGCCGCCAGACGAGTGCGCGCAGCTTCGAGTTCAGCTGTGGCCTGGGCAAGCTCCACTTGCACTCCAGTAGCCGCAACCCGCGCCCGGGTTTCCTCTACGGGAGAAACCATGCCGGCCCTCACACGCCGATTGGCCACGTTCACTGCTTGCTTCGCAAGGTTTGAAGCAGCCTGAGCGAGCTCCAGCCGTTCTTGAGCAGTAAACACATCGTAGTATGCGCCCATCACTGCCCCCCTCAGTCGAGCTTGAGCGTCCTGTAGGTCGGCGGCCGCTACGTCCATGGCGCGTTGCGCTGCCTCAATACGAGCCGAACGTTTACCGCCTATCTCGATTTCTTGGCTAAGTTCAAGCGTCGTCTCCGGGGCGTCTCCCCTTATTCCTTCCTGACTAGCGGACAATATTGGGTTTGGCCGTACTCCGGCTTGAGTAATTAATGCTTGGGAAACAGCCAGCTCGCGTTTGGCAGCAGCCAGTTGAGGGCTTGCAGAGCTAGCAAGCTCCAAGGCGCGTAACATACTTATGGAATCGATAGGCTCAACCAGGGAGGTATTTAACTCATTGACAGGTGAGGACTCTGTGAAGGTCGGCAAATCTAAAGATTGCGCAAAGGCAAGGTTGCACGACAACGTAATCAATCCTAGCAAGAATAGAACTTCTCGCATCTAAGTCTCCTAAAGAAGTTGAAGATAGAAGGCACGTCAGATACAGATAAATGGCACTCAATGGTTACTTTCGCGTCTGATCTTATTTGCATTGATGCGCCGATTAGATTTCTAAGAGCTCTCAGATTCAGCCGATGCGTAGCCGCCAAAAGGAAACTTTTTCAAGCTCCTTCTTAAGGCCACGCCAGGCGAGATTCCTTTCGTTATATACCGCTCGCATTGGTCGCCATGGAAAAAACAGCCTCAATTTGGGCTGGTTTTTTATTTGCTTTTTATAATCCCTCCTTCTCCGAACTCAAAGATTCATGCAGATATCCTAGATAACTTTTTGGCGAACCATTTTCATAATTTTACCTCGCGCCAACAACTGCGGATGATGTTGCAATGGGAAAAGCGCAAGCAACAACAGCAGAACTATTTTTCTAATCCAAGGCATAGCTGTTTTTTCCTCGCCCTAAGATGCTGGCGTCTCACATTAAGTCAGCCATGCTGGCTTCCAGGAAAGAGCAAGCCAGGGTGCTACGCGTGGATTACTTATGACCGAAGCTGCAGGTGAAGTATGTTGAGGCTCTTATCCAATCGCAAACTACCTGCGTCAAGACGAGGATCATATGCGCAGCTAATGCAACAGTGAATAGCTCAAGATCCAAACAAGAAAGCGACTTCATATAACATCGCTATACAGGCCAAATATCTGAGCGCTATCTGTAGGAGACTATAAAGTAGAGCTGTTAACGAACCAGTGACCACTTCGTTACAAATTTGTAATAAAAAAGCGATCGACTGTTGAACCTGAAGATTACAAAATAGTAATTTACCGCTAATGTTGTGGTTGAATCGCCCCCAGTATTCTAGACACTCGCCAGACTCTGGTAATGACGCTTTTCGTACTCGACCGGTGACAGGTCACCACTCGTGCCGTGCCGGCGCCTTGGGTTATAAAACATCTCAATGTAATT
>NZ_JACGWE010000070.1:0-9038 GCF_014077575.1 Pseudomonas sp. 5Ae-yellow
CGCTTCATACACGATCTGACGCGCTACCGGGGCTGACCTTGGCAAATGTTCGGGAAATCGCCTCGCCCAAGAGCGCTGTGCTTAGGCCTCCAACATACGGAAAGTGTTTTTACACACTCTGGGCCGACACCTGCCTGTCATAAATGGTCGGCTCCAGTCAGCCAATTTGGCTATACCCATACTGGCGAGTCTGGTGTTGGCTGGTTAAGAAATTATTATCCGGGGTTAAATTTGTCACTTTCAGAAGGCGACAGCACGAAATATCAAAAGTCGACCGCACGGTCTTTTCTGACGTTGGAGTCGCCTCAGAAAACGGAAAATAAAGCACGCTAAGGCGTAGTTCCCTCGGGCTACACGGCGTCCGCACTGCGCGGTTCTTTCTTCCCTTGCAGTGACGCAATCAGCGGGCAGGAAACGTTCCCCTTCCGCGCATGGCAGGCGCACACCAAATCAGACAGCACGGCCTCCATGCGCGCCAGGTCAGCCATCCTCTCGCGCACGTCCTTGAGCTTGTGCTCGGCCAGGCTGCTGGCTTCCTCGCAATGGGTGCCATCCTCCAGCCGCAGCAGCTCGGCGATCTCATCCAGGCTGAAGCCCAACCGCTGGGCTGATTTCACGAAGCGCACCCGCGTTACATCCGTCTCGCCATAGCGGCGAATGCTGCCGTAAGGCTTGTCCGGTTCCGGGAGCAAGCCCTTGCGCTGATAGAACCGGATGGTCTCCACATTGACCCCGGCCGTCCTGGCGAAAACGCCAATGGTCAGGTTCTCCAAATTGTTTTCCATATCGCTTGACTCCGTACATAACTACGGAAGTAAGCTTAAGCTATCCAATTCAGATTCGAAAGGACAAACGTATGTCTGAACCTCAAAACGGGCGCGGCGCGCTCTTCACTGGCGGGCTGGCCGCCATCCTCGCCTCGGCTTGCTGCCTCGGGCCGCTGGTTCTGATCGCCTTGGGGTTCAGCGGCGCTTGGATCGGCAACTTGACGGTGTTGGAACCCTATCGCCCCATCTTTATCGGCGTGGCGCTGGTGGCGTTGTTCTTCGCCTGGCGGCGCATCTACCGGCCGTCAGCCGCCTGCAAACCGGGTGAGGTTTGCGCGATTCCCCAAGTGCGAGCTACTTACAAGCTCATTTTCTGGGGCGTGGCCGTGCTGGTTTTGGTCGCGCTCGGATTTCCCTACGTCGTGCCATTTTTCTATTGATCACAGGAGTTCACCATGAAAAAGCTGCTTTCCGCCCTTGCCCTCGCTGCCGTTGTTGCCCCCGTGTGGGCCGCCACCCAGACCGTTACGCTGTCCGTACCGGGCATGACCTGCTCGGCCTGTCCGATCACTGTCAAGAAGGCGATTTCCAAGGTCGATGGCGTCAGTAAAGTTGACGTGACCTTCGAGACGCGCGAAGCGGTGGTCACCTTCGATGATGCCAAGACCAGCGTGCAGAAACTGACCAAGGCTACCGAGGATGCGGGCTACCCATCATCAGTCAAGAACTGATCATGAAAGACCCGAAGACACTGCTGCGGGTCAGCATCATTGGCACAACCCTCGTGGCGCTGTGTTGCTTCACCCCTGTTCTGGTCATTTTGCTCGGTGTGGTCGGCTTGTCCGCGCTGACCGGCTATCTGGACTATGTGCTGCTGCCTGCGCTGGCGATTTTCATCGGCTTGACCATCTACGCCATCCAACGAAAACGCCAAGCCGATGCCTGCTGCACCCCGAAATTCAATGGAGTAAAAAAATGACCGAAATCACCGTGAATGGCATGACCTGCACATCCTGCGCCACCCATGTCAAAGATGCTTTGGAAAAGATTCCCGGCGTGAATGCCGCTGTGGTGTCCTATCCAGAAAGCCGCGCGCAAGTCATGGCAGACACCGCCGTGAGCCACAACCAACTGCTGGCCGCCATCGCCGCATTGGGTTATCAAGGCTCGATCCGGGTTGGTGATTTCAAAGATGAACCAAAAATCCGTGATGCACTTGAGGGCGCCGGTTTGCATATCGCCATCATTGGCAGCGGCGGGGCCGCGATGGCGGCGGCGCTGAAGGCCGTCGAGCAAGGCGCGACGGTCACGCTGATCGAACGCGGCACCATCGGCGGCACCTGCGTCAATATCGGCTGTGTGCCGTCCAAGATCATGATCCGCGCTGCCCATATTGCCCATCTGCGCCGGGAAAGTCCGTTCGACGGCGGTATTGCGGCAACTGTGCCTGCGATTGACCGCAGCAAACTGCTGGCCCAGCAGCAGGCCCGTGTCGATGAACTGCGGCACGCCAAATACGAAGGCATCCTGGACGGCAATCCAGCCATCACCGTTTTGCACGGTGAAGCGCGTTTCAAGGACGACCAGAGCCTGGTCGTCCGTTTGAACGAGGGTGGCGAGCGCGAGGTAACGTTCGACCGCTGCCTGGTCGCCACCGGTGCCAGTCCGGCCGTGCCGCCGATTCCGGGCCTGAAAGAGTCACCCTACTGGACTTCCACCGAAGCGCTTGTCAGCGACACCATTCCCGCACGCCTGGCCGTGATCGGTTCGTCGGTGGTGGCGTTGGAACTGGCGCAAGCCTTTGCCCGGCTCGGCAGCCAGGTCACGATCCTGGCACGCAGCACCTTGTTCTTCCGGGAAGACCCGGCCATCGGCGAGGCCGTGACAGCCGCTTTCCGCGCCGAGGGCATCGAGGTGCTGGAGCACACGCAAGCCAGCCAGGTCGCCCATGTGAACGGCGAATTCGTGCTGACCACCGGACACGGTGAATTGCGCGCTGACAAGTTGCTGGTTGCCACCGGTCGGGCACCGAATACGCGCAGCCTCGCGCTGGACGCGGCGGGGGTCACTGTCAATGCGCAAGGGGCCATCGTTATCGACCAAGGCATGCGCACGAGCAACCCGAACATCTACGCGGCCGGCGACTGCACCGACCAGCCGCAGTTCGTCTACGTGGCAGCGGCCGCCGGCACCCGTGCCGCGATCAACATGACCGGCGGCGACGCAGCCCTCAATCTGACCGCGATGCCGGCAGTGGTGTTCACCGACCCGCAAGTCGCCACCGTGGGCTACAGCGAGGCGGAAGCGCACCACGATGGCATCGAGACCGACAGTCGCACGCTGACACTCGACAACGTTCCGCGAGCGCTTGCCAACTTCGACACACGCGGCTTCATCAAGCTGGTCATCGAGGAAGGTAGCGGACGGCTCATCGGCGTGCAGGCGGTGGCCCCGGAAGCGGGCGAACTGATCCAGACGGCGGTGCTCGCCATCCGCAACCGCATGACGGTGCAGGAACTGGCCGACCAGTTGTTCCCCTACCTGACAATGGTCGAGGGGTTGAAGCTTGCGGCGCAGACCTTCAACAAGGACGTGAAGCAGCTTTCCTGCTGCGCTGGATAAAAAAAGGAGGTTTTCAATGAGCGCCTACACCGTGTCCCGGCTGGCCCTTGATGCCGGGGTGAGCGTGCATATCGTGCGCGACTACCTGCTGCGCGGATTGCTGCGTCCGGTGGCGTGCACCCCGGGCGGCTATGGCCTGTTCGATGATGCCGCCTTGCAACGGCTGTGCTTCGTGCGGGCGGCCTTCGAGGCGGGCATCGGCCTGGACGCGCTGGCGCGGCTGTGCCGGGCGCTGGATGCTGCGGACGGCGATGAAGCGGCCGCGCAGCTTGCCGTTCTGCGCCAGTTCGTCGAGCGTCGGCGCGAAGCGTTGGCCGATCTGGAGGTGCAGTTGGCCACCATGCCGACCGAGCCGGCACAGCACGCGGAGAGTCTGCCATGAACAGCCCCGAGCGCTTGCCGTCCGAGACGCACAAACCGATCACCGGCTACCTGTGGGGCGCGCTGGCCGTGCTCACCTGTCCCTGCCATTTGCCGATTCTCGCCATTGTGCTGGCCGGCACGACGGCCGGCGCGTTCATCGGAGAGTACTGGGGTATCGCAGCCCTCACGCTGACCGGTTTGTTCGTCCTGTCTGTGACACGACTGCTGCGGGCCTTCAAAGATCGATCATGAGCGCTTCCCATTGAGACAAACCACGCTGTCGCTACGTTGCCTCATGCCGGCATCAAATTCGGCTGAGTAGCTTCTCGCCATCTGGACGTAGCTCACCCTTGGGTGAAACATGCCGATACAGGGTCTGCCGCGT
The DNA here is from genome assembly GCF_014077575.1 of Pseudomonas sp. 5Ae-yellow. NCBI lineage: Bacteria > Pseudomonadati > Pseudomonadota > Gammaproteobacteria > Pseudomonadales > Pseudomonadaceae > Pseudomonas > Pseudomonas sp. 5Ae-yellow. Next base: position 4,138 of record NZ_JACGWE010000070.1, read on the forward strand.
GACGCCAAGTTCCTGGCACAGGTCGCCGACCTTGGTCTCTGGCTGACCCATTGCCGCCATCGCCAGCCGCAGCTTGGCGGCGGTCATCTTGAACGGCCGGCCGCCTTTCCGCCCGCGCGCGCGGGCCGAGGCTAGGCCGGCAATCGTGCGCTCCGCGATCAACTCGCGCTCGAACTCGGCCAGGGCGGCGAAGATGCCAAAGACCAGCTTGCCGGCGGCGGTCGTGGTGTCGATGGCCGCGCCGTGCCCGGTTAATACCTTCAAGCCGATGCCGCGCCCAGTCAGGTCGTGCACGGTGTTGATGAGATGTCGCAGGTCGCGTCCGAGCCGATCCAGTTTCCACACGACCAGTGTGTCGCCAGTTCGCAACGCCTTCAGGCAGCTCGTCAAGCCGGGCCGATCCTCGCGCATGCCGGATGCCTGGTCCTCGTAAAGATGTACTGGATCGACCCCGGCGGCAATCAGCGCGTCGCGCTGCAAATCGGTAGCCTGGGAGCCGTCCGCCTTCGATACCCGCATGTAGCCTATCAGCATGTCGTACCTGTCACATATACGTTCGATTATGTGACAGTGTGAGCCAGAAAGTTCTCGCCGTCAAAAACTGTCACTTAACCCGTCATTTAGTCTAAGACCTGCAAACGGCCATTCAGGCTCGTAATGTGACAAAAACTCCGGCGGGATGCCCTCCTTGGTGAACGTGGCGCGCAAACGTTCCAGGGATTCGGGGTCGCGTCGCCCGTAGGACGCCAGTGTGAACAGCAAGCGGGCCGTCTCCGGGTTGTGTCGCGCTTCAATGATGGCCTCATCGATGGCCTGGGCTGCTCGTTGCCAGTGGTTGATGGGTTCCGGCTTCGGCACCTTCGCCGGCAGGCCGTTGGTGAAACCAGTGTGCGGCTCCGTCTGAAACAGCGCGGCCTGTTCCCCGCGCGGGATCAGCGCCTTTGACTCGATCAGCGTGATGGCGGTGGCCGCCGCCTCCAGCATCTGCCACTGCACCGCCGGGGCCAGAATCTCGTAGGGACGCCACAGACTCTGCCCGGCGCGCAGCGGATGGCCGCAGCGCTCCCAGACATGGCGGATGCTCGCCGAGCAACTGCCGCAGTGCGAGAGCGGCGTGTTCAGCTCATCAAGCAGGGTGCGCAGCAGCCGGAACCACAAGCCGGCGTGGACACGCCGACGCGGCAGCTCCACAAAACCCGTCGTCAGCGCCTGCCAGGTGCGCCGGTCCATGCAGGCGATTGCGTCATCGGCAGGGCGCGGCGCAGCATCGGCGATTTCCCACTGAAGATACCGGCCGGGCATGCCCCAGTAGGACTCCAGCCAGCAGCCATGCTGCGGGCAGCTCAGCATCAAGGGGAGCTGCCAGACGAGTAGCACAGCTTGATTCGTTGGATCGTTCAGACACTGCGGACACGCCCGGCGAATCGTCTGGCTCGGTAGCCAGGCACGCCAGCGAGTGATGGACCGCACCTTGCGGGTGCGCTTGGGCAGGAGCACCGCGCATTGGAATGTATAGGTTTCCAAGGCTGCTGGTACCGAATCGTCGAGACTGTCGAGCAGCCACGGCACCCAGCCTGCAAGACTCATGCTGCGCAACCGCTCCAGCTCGACGCCACTGCGCTGGCAGAGCGCCGTCAGCAACGACAAGGATGGTGCGGTATCCAGGTCATCAAGTTGGCTGTGACCAAGATCGTGGGCCAGCAGCTCGTGCACGTCCATCTGGTAGCAGGCGGCGACCCGGTTGAGCCATGAGGACAGGGCTTCGCCTTCCTTGGGTGCCGGATGCAGCGGCCAGCGCGGCGCGGACTTCACATCAGTTCCCGCTCGAACTGTCGCCGCCGCTCACTGGGGCCGATGTAGTCGGCCATGCTGAGCGTGCGGTGGTTGATCGCTTCCTCGCCACTCTCCACGGCGGCGACGGCCGCCGCCACCAGCAGATGTGCAAGCTCGCCGATGGTGCCTTCGCTCCGGGTGAGCAGGTAGCGGGCCATGTCCAGCGTGGCAATCGGGGATGGCCGCCGTAGCGGGAGTGACGCCGCGAAGCTGGCCAGCAGCGAGCAGCAGTCCTCATTGGCCTCCCACGGCGGCAGCAGCATCGGCTCGAAGCGGTTTTCCAACTGATCGTCCGAACGGATGGCCAGGTACGCCTCGCGCGTGCCGACCCCGACCAGGGGGATACGCAGCTCGTTGCCGAGGAAGCGCAGCAGGTTGAGGAACTCGCGCCGGTTAACGCTGTTGCCAGCCAGTACATTGTGCAGTTCGTCGATCACCAGCATGCGCACGCCGACCTTGCGCAGCAGGGCCAGCGCCAGTTGCTCCATTTCCGGCAGCCGTGGGCGCGGGCGCAGCGGCGCGCCCATCGCAGCCAGCAGCGCGACATAGAAGCGGATCACCGATGGCTCTGACGGCATCTGCACGACCAGCACCGGGATATGTTCTTGGTCAGCGTCGGTGCCGACCGGGTGCGCCCGCCGGAATTTCTCGACGATCATCGACTTGCCGTTGTTGGTGGGGCCGACCAGCAGCAGGTTTGGCATGCGTTGCTTGTTCGGCCACGCATACAGAGTTTCCAGCCGGTTCAGCGCCTCGACCGCGCGCGGGTAGCCGATCCAGCGGTCGGCGCGAATGCGCTGGATGCGCTCGTCTGCCGGCAGCCTGGCCAAACCCTGTGCCGCTGGCAGCAGGTGGGACAGGTCAATGACGGGATATTCGTCCACGGCTACCACTCCTCGATCTGATCGAACGGTTTGGCCGGCGGCAGGTTGTCTGCCTGCGGGTCAGCCATGTCCACATCCGGCGGTATGGGCTTGGCCGGTGGCTCCGACGTCTTGAGGTGCTGGCGGCGATCAGCGTCGCGCCGCGCCTTGCGCGTGGCCTTCTGGGCGGTGGTCACGATCTCGCGCATCTGCCCGATCATGCGGAACAGCGCCGACTCGTCCACCTGCTCGCGCCCGAGCTGACGCAATTTGGCCAGCGCCTGGCGTTGTTCCCAGAGGGTGACGGCCGGATGGGACAAGGTGCGGTAGTGGATCTCCAGATAGTGCTGACCTTCCGGTTCCAGTACCCAGATGCGGCTGATGTCGCGCGGATCGCGCCGGATCAGGAAGGCGGGCAAGCGCTCGCGCCGGGCAATCCACGGCTTGAGGGCGTCGGCGTAGTAGTGGATGTGGTCGATGACAAAGCCGGTGCGGGTCAGGGTGCGGCGGATCACCGGCAGGAAATCGACCAAAAACGCGGTGGGGCGGGTAACGACGGCCGGGACGCCAACGCGCTCCACGGCCTCGGCCCAGCGCGCGGCCGGCGGCTGGAGCAGGCCGTTGTGCACGGAGCCGTGATAGGTGCCTACCGCCAACGCGAGCCAGCGCTCCAGCTCGCGCAGCGTCAGGGTGGCCATCTTCTCGGAATCGTACTCGCCGCGCTGGCCGGGATTGGAGAAGGTCGTCCCCGGTAATTCGTCGTGGATCATCTGCATCGCCGTGCCGATGATCCGTTCCACGATGCCGCCGTAGTGCGGCTGGCCTGGTGGGCGATAGTCCAGCCGGATGCCATGCTGTTCGCAGCCACGGCGCAGCGCTTCGCTTTTGAACTCGGCCGCGTTGTCCAGATAGAGCAGCCTGGGCTTGCCGCTCATCGGCCAGTCCATTTCCACATTCAGCCCTTCCAGCCAGGGCCGCTTGTCGCAGGCGGCATGCGCGAGGCATAGGCCGACCGAGACGGCGGACGGCGCTTCCAGCGTGACCACCATGCCGAGTACGCAGCGCGTGAACACGTCGATGGCGAGGGTCAAATATGGGCGGCCAATCGGTTGCCGGTCGCGCTCGTCGACCACGATCAGGTCGATGACGGTGTGGTCGATCTGCACCTGTTCCAGCGGCATGGTGACTTCGGGCGGAATGCCACCCGCGCCTTGCAAGGGACGGGCAGCGTCCTGCCCGCCCCGGCTGCGGGCTATTTTCGCCGGGTGTAGTCCGGCAATCCGCTGGGCCACGGTGTTGCGCGCCGGCACCGGCAGCTTCTGGGTTTTGCACGCCTGCGCGACTTCGCGGTGGAACGCCGCCAGGCTGCGTTTCTGCTTGGTCAGGAAGCGCTTTTGCAGCAGCTCGCGGATGATGCGCTCGACCGGTTCCGGCAAGCGCCCCTTGCCTTTGCCGCCGCCGGATCGGCCGGGCGTCAGGTCTGTTACCAGGCCAGTACCCTGCCGGGCGCGACGGATCAGGACATATACCTGTCGCCGGGACAGGCCCAGCGCTTGGGCTGCCTCATCGGCGGCTTCATGCCCGACCACCTCAAGCGCTGCCAGTGGCCCGATGATTTCCGTCCGGTGCCGGGCTTGCGCCCATGCCTCGTCGGGCAGGGTGGCCACGCCTTGCGCGGCAATCGGTGGAGTGTCTGATGTCATGCCCAAACCTCGCTTTGGTGCACACGAGTATTGAGCATAGTCGAGATTGGTGCAGACGACTCCTGATATTGGGCTGTCAGGAGCCGTATGCACACCAGGCGTTACATCCAGTCAGATGGTGCGGTCGTCTTCTGAAAACGACAGCAACGGTAGACGGAGCTGGCAGGTTAACCGGAAGGAACGCTGGAATCGACGTGAGCGCATTATCGGTTCGGCGTGACTCACTGATCCAGCGTCGCACCAGATTGGCGTGGAGGCCGTTATCCAGCGCAACGCGTGAGACGGAGGCTCCCGGTTCATTGCAAGTGGTGACGATGCTGGCCTTGAATTCCCGGGAATGGCGACGACGTTTTTGACAAGGCTTGGTTACGCTTACAGTGCTCATATTAAGTGTCCACTAGAAAATAAGTGGACACTATCCTGACGGCCCCAGTGCTCAGCTCAAGACGGGATCACCGGACGCTTACGTACGAACAGCGTGACCGACCCCAGGACGTGCTGT
>NZ_JACGWE010000087.1:0-3415 GCF_014077575.1 Pseudomonas sp. 5Ae-yellow
TCGGCCAGCCACCTGTTTGACGGCTTCAATTTTGAATTCTTCGGTGTAGCGTGAGTTGCTCATTGGACCTCCTGGGTGCCTTGATTATAAGGCCTGGAGGTGTCTACGAAACTAGGGGCTATTCAGGGTGACCCTATCTCGACGCTTTGTGTACGTTATTACATTGATAAAACGAAAATAAAAGGATGGCTGGAAGCGGCGACGCAAATACAAAATCTAGTAACCAAGGCTGGGAATCGGCGACATTTTCCAAAGCGCATGAGCTCAACCGCTATCGGGATCCCACTAGCGCCCATAAGGCCTCAAGATAGGGCTACAGCGAAGGAAACTGACAGAGTGATCTCGCTTTTGCGAGACGCATTCGGGAAAGATAAGGGAGCGATTAGGTGGTGTATCGATTACTGGAAAAAAAACACCAGCCAAACGAAGCAGGGCATACGATTTACCTGCTTGGATGATGCAGGAAAATTCATCAATTCACTTGAGAAGGTCATACCTAAAAGGCGCTGGGAATTAAATATTTTGCTTGCGCCAAAGGCGCGCATCGAAGAACTGAATGTTTGGCATTCGCTCGGAATAAGCACTCATTTGCAAGAAGCTGCGCAAGGCAAGTCGATTCAGGCGTACCTGAGATTGCGGCATGTCAACGAGGATGAAATCGTTGGGAAAAGGAAAAATATAAAACAGTACTCCTCGCAGCTGCTTAACTATGTTTTTCACATGCTTGCGATAATGGTCGACGGAGATAGTATTGAAAAGCCCTAGCGCAGATTCAGGCTGAATTTCTGGCTTGGGCAGCTCAGTAGATGAGAGGAGCGTCCTTGGACGTAGCTTAGCCAGGCATCAAGAATGGCTGTCTGCCCTTACCTGTACTGTCTTAAAGCTTGAGGGGGGCATACCCGTTACAGATCGATTGGACAAATACTGGACGCAGTCGACGGACTGAACCACACACCGTCAGTCATGTGGGCGTGTGTTGGCTATACGCTTACGACCACTACATGGATTTCCTATTAGAGCAGTGGCATAGTTGAGCAACAGATAGGCTTTCGCTTAGACTTTTAGAGCTTGCTAAAAACACAAGCAGGCAACAATTCCCCAATGAAAAATTACAGTTTTGTAATTTTGCGCTCACCTTGCTGTCAGGTTTGAAGTCTTAAACTGTGAACAGTGAAAAGCCGCCATCCGATAGGCGAGCTTAACAAGAGCAGGGGATTAAAATGAACTTCTTAAAATCTATCGCGATCAGCAGCACCCTATTATTCTTTGTAGGTATGGCCAGTGCCGAAGAAGGTTTGGATAGGTCGAAGCGATTTCATGAAAACGCCCGTGAAAAACAAACTCGCTTATCTGAAGAGGAACACTCAGGTCATCAAAAGCAAGAAGCCGTCCAAGCAAGGCAAGATCAGCGTCAGGACGGTTTAGATCAGGCGGACAATTGAGACGCGGTAAAGATAAATCAATATTTATGCTTCAATCAAAAAAACCAGGCCACTATTACTCAAGTACAAATCACTCAGTATTTTGAGTGTAGTGGTTAAGTGATCCTGGACACTGAGTTAAGTTTTCCATAACACGAGCCCTGCGTTGAATTGTTGTGGTCGTTGCCAGTTGTATCGACGCATCGGAAATCGACCAATATCCTACCGGGCTAGCGATGCAGTCATGTAACACATCGCCAGTATACATTCCGTTTTCAAGCTTCGAAATAAACGCCCCATTGGGGCATTGCCGTGACAGTCCTCGCGCCGACTCATGGGTAATCCCCATCCATAGCGTTCGCTAGAAATAGAGGTTAAGTCCCTAGGGCCAGCTTTTGTTTGAGGGTAATGCCTCCGAGGACCATATTTGGGCGCTCGTGATTATATGTCCAGATTCAGTTCGATCTCTGACCTTGCACCGCAGCTATCGACTCAAATAAGTAATGCCCTAATCAGTCGTATTGCACTGTTAGGTTGCACCGCTCGACGTAGGCGTTTTGCAGCTGGATGTACTCCCGACGGATGTCATGTTTCAGTCCAGGCTACCAGCTTGTTGCTAATGTGCTCAGGGCAGTTGTCGCTGCGGATGGCGAGCGGTTTGCCACGCTACAAGATCATTTGATCCAAGGCGTGAACGACACGCTCTGTGGGCAGAGACAGATCAACGTCCATCGCCAGTGCTTTGCGGTTAAAGTCATCGATTAAATTGTGTATTCCAGCGTTTCTGACATCCAATTCCAACGATTGTGACCCACTTACGCTGGAGGTCCTGACCCATCCATTCCAATGATGGTGACCCACCGTGCTGACGATTCTGGCCCGCTCCGCAGATTCGTGCATAAAAAGTCCCGGACATGCCGGGGCGGAAACAGGGTCCTAGTTTTATGCCCAAACAAATGAAACCAGGATCTCAAACTCTTTATCAGGCTCTGTACATCTGTATCTGGGTACTACAGATGTGAGGGGCCGCCAGTCGCTACAGGCTATTGCTTAATGGCAGTGGTAATCGCCTGTTTTGTGGTTGCGGTGGCAACCTTTCGAGTCCGTACCATCGCTGTGGGCGAGGGCTGCCACGGAGGTTAGGGCGAGAACGGCGGCAATAAGAACAGCAGAAAACTTCTTCATGATGAGCTCCTTTTCAGCCTCTTGTTATATGTGACACGCGTCAGACTTGCACGGTATGACAAAAGGCCTGCATGGAGCAAGAAGACTTCTGAAGTGAGGCATCTGCATTAGCTGAGCGAGCGGATCAGATGCAGTGCTGCTAGATGGGCAGGGTAGAACCAATAACCCCAGGGTTTGACCGGCCAGCTCCTGAAACGGCCGGGGCGGCGCAGCAGCAATAGCCCAAGCAAGGGAGCGGTGAACGCTGTGAGCAGAATCAGCAAGGTATAGGGCTGGAACTCCCAGTCCGCGAGCCAGCGGTTGCGGCTGCTGGCCAGCAGGCAAAGTGCGGCAGGCAATAGCCACACAAGGCCGGGACGCTGAATAGCCAATCAGCCGCCTGCGGTCAGAGGTAGCGCAAATGATCCAAGAGCATGCTCAGCATCGCCAGCCATTTGATCAGATCCAGGTTGGCATCGCGCGCGCTCACCCGAGCCAGCCAAGCGTCACGACCGCCAGCAGCAAATAGCCGGCTGCTTTGGCCAGTGTCACTATCAACAGAAAACTCGAGAGTGTTTCGCGCATGACACCCGCCACTACGGTTAGTGGGTCACCAATGATCGGCACCCAGCTCAATAGCAGCGACCGAAGCGGTGATAAGCCTGCTAGGCCTTTTCGAGCTAGCCTTCGCTGACGGGAAACCTGCGTATTCCGGCGAACGTGACCGGTCATTCCGGTGATCGTGACCGATTTGCACACGGCCTTCACGCTGGAACGGGTTTTGTACTCTGAGCGGTCACGATGGGTCAATCGATACCGCGTTTTGAGCG
>NZ_JACGWE010000071.1:0-8904 GCF_014077575.1 Pseudomonas sp. 5Ae-yellow
ACAGGGCAAGAGGATTAGCATTCATAGGGACGGCGGTGAGTCGGTCAGGTTTGTTGTTTTGGCGAACTCAAAACTAACCGGTTTTACCGCCGTCTCCTACTTTTTCACGCTAACCCGCGATGAACCTGATTTTTGCGAACCAGAACCGCATGACCGGTAAAGGGTTGGACAGGGCGATCAGGATCGGACCGATATGATGAAGAATCAGGTGCTGACCCCGATGGACGAAGAACATGTATTGTGCGTAGTAATCGAAGCGGGTCTGCATCACCGCATAACAGATCAGTACCCCCAGGGTGAACGCAAAGATCCGCAGTGAGCCTGGCCGGTCCTGTTCCGGCATCCGAATTAGCCCGACGCCATAGAATCCCATCACGAGCATGTAGCTGAGTATGGTCAGCGGCGAGAAATCGTAGGGTAAAAGGTAGTCAAGCAGTGACATAGCGTTGCCGGTTGTTTTGTTGTTATTTCAGTGACCCTACCTTGGATGTCACCAGGTCGTACAGTTCCTGAGGCCCCAGGCGGCTCAAGGTGTCTCCGTTAACGTAGAATGTTGGGGTTCCGGAAATTCCAACCGCCTTAACGTCCGCAGCATCCTGTTGAATAATGCCGTCAATCTCGGGTGAGTTCATACCGGCCCGAGCGGCTTCGACATCAAGTCCGGCTGACTCCGCCGCATCCCATGCTGCGGCGACCTTTGGATCATCGTGCCATTTCGGTTGTGCTTCCATAACAGCGTCCAGTACCGGCTCATAGACCCCCTGTTCACGGGCGGTTTCCAGGATTCTGACGGCCTCTTCCGAGCCTTTGTGAAACAATACGTAGCGCAGTACCAGACGCACGTTGTCCGGGTAGGCAGCCTGAATCTGTTTCACATAGGGATGCATGGCGCGACAACCTTCGCAGGATGGGTCGAAGAACTCGACAATGGTTACCGGCGCGTCCTCAGGGCCAATAACGGGAGAGTAATCCCTCACCAGTGGCGTTTTTTCAACAACGGCGGGTTCATTAGTGCCCTGGGAGCGATCGTAAATAACAAAAGCACCAGCAAAGACAACCAGACAAAAAAGAAGGAGACTGATGACCAGGGTTCGGGTTTGCACGGGAGATCTTCCTATTTTAAATGAGTTTACGGGTTTCAGATTATTCAGGTGTCCGGTAGCAGCCGACTAGGCACCCACCGCAGATAAAGCATCATTCCAAACAGTTCCAACAAAGACTGGACGACAATCACCACGACGGCCACAGCCCAGGCCTCTGGCATTGACAGTGCCAAAGGTAAAACCACGAAGGAGTTGCGTGTTCCTAGGCTGAAGATGACGGTGCGACCGGTTTCTACCGGTAATCGAAAGACCCGGCGCAGAGCCTTTCCAACCAGAGCCGCAGCTAGAAGATAGGCCGGAAACAGAATCATCAAGGGCCAGATAAGTGAGCCGGTACTGTCGATCTGGCTGACCTGTGTCATTGAGATGATGAACAGTACGACTGTCAGCAGAGGGACCGGCATCAGACCCATGAAGCGAATGAACCCGATGGCTTTTCTGGAGTTTTCGGCCCATTTTTCAGTCAGAAATGCCAGGATAAGCGGGACAATAATCAGCCCGCCAAAGGCCGGCAGGAGGTGCCGCCCAAGCTCAAGATTCACGTCGAACTGATTACCCATGAAAAGCCAGAGGTAAAGTGGAAGAAGACCCAGTTGAGCAATCAGCAGAACCGGTGTTGCCGCAATGGCTCGGGTGCTGTCCCCCTTGCCTAGGTGAGTGAAGGTGACAAACCAGTCGGTACAGGGCATCAGCAATACCAGAAGCACTCCCAACTTCAGCGCGTCATTGTCCGGCAGCGCCAATATCAGCAAGGCAGTGATCGCCGGCATGACCAGAAAATTTCCGGTGAGCAAGGCACCCATGAACCGACGGTCCCGGAACATATCAGACAGGTGGGTCAACGGTGTTTGAGTAAATGTGGCGTAGAGCAGAACTCCGAGCAACCCCCAGATTAAGTAATCCGGCACACTGTCACCGAGGGACGATGTCCAATCCACAGACAGTCCGAAAACAACAGCGATGAGGTAGGCCCAGACCTGGTGGCGTTCAATTACGTCTCGCATGGCGTGCTCGTAACCGAGTGGAATGTCGGCCATTCGCAGCATATCTGCCACACGGTACCCTTTTCAGCAGCCCTGCTAGCCATGGCCATAAGTATGGGCATCTTTGTGACTGTGATCAGGATGTTCAAACTCCAATGTTGAATGAGTGATGCCGAACTCGTTTTCCAAAGTTCGTTTTATCCCACCCTTGACTTTTTCAAGTTCATTCCAGGCACTTATTTCGACCACCACATGGGCGTCGAGGGAGGCATCATGCTCACCCATCTGCCAGAAATGTACGTGGTGAAGGTCTAAAACGCCTTCTACGTTTGATAAAGCCTCGATGACAGAATCTGTGTCGATATCCAATGGACTACCCAGCATGAGTGTCCGGATGGTTCCGCCGATTTCCGTTAGACCCAGGTAGAGAATATAGCTTGCGATACCAATTGTGATCGCGGGATCAACCCAACGCATGTCGTACAGGAGAATCAGGGCGCCGCCTACAACGACTGCAATTGACGCAAACGCATCAGACAAGTTGTGTAGAAACAGCGCACGGATGTTGACGCTGTCCTTTTGCATGGAGTAAGTAAGCAGCGCGGTCAAACCATCCACTACCAATGCGATAATGCCAAGCCAAACTACCCACCACCCCTTGATTTCCGGGGGATCTATGAATCGCATGCCACCTTCGTAGATCAAATATGCCCCGATCATTATCAAAGTGGTGTAATTTATGAGTGCCGCAACAACCTCAATTCTCCCGTAGCCAAAGGTCATCTTCGAGTCGGCCGGGCGGCGTGCAATCTTCCGCGCCGCAAATGCGATAAATAGTGACGCCATATCCGAAAAGTTGTGTATAGCGTCGGCTATCAGCGCCAAGCTGCCAGCGAAGATCCCTCCAGCGATCTGAGCCAAGGTTAGGATACCGTTCGCCCAGATAGCTACTGCAACTCTCTTATCCTTAGTATCCGGTGACATGTGAGCATGCTCGTGGCCCATTGTTTTCTCCTTGGTCGTTGCTGTTCAATTAAACGTAGTCGCAACACTCGCTAAGCCTGGCTCAGAGGGCTTAGCGAGTGTTGCGACCGCGCGAAAACTAGCCATTCTGGCGATTTTCCATGTTATTCCCGGCACCTTTCTCGGCTGTGAAGCCCGTGACCAAAATCATGGCCACGCTCAGGAGGATGAACACGTCGGCAAGGTTGAACGCCGGCCAATGCCAAGATTGCCAATGGAAATCCAGGTAATCGACAACGTAGCCTCGGAAAACTCGGTCGATGACATTTCCGAATGCACCGCCAAGTACCATCGCATAGGCCAGGGCTTCTGTTCGCTTATGGCTGTCCCGCATCAATTTGACCAGAACAGCCACGGCTATCGCAATAAAAAAATATCGCTGCCAGCCCCCGCCATCGGCGAAGAGACTAAAGGCAGTGCCTTTATTCCATACGTGCACCCAATTAAAGAAAGGAGTGATCTCAACCGATTGCCCGTAAGCCATGGATTGCTGGACGAGCCATTTAATAAGCTGGTCGGCCAGCGCTACCAGTGTGGAAAAGCCGAGAAAGATAAACGTAGAAAAACTAGCACGGTGTTCAGACATCGAATTATCCTTTTAGTGCAAGGATGCGCTTGGCACCAATGAATACAATGCCTCCCACAACGCCGCCAATAACCAGATCCGGATAGTTTGAACCGGTCCAGGCAACAAGAAGCCCCGCAAGGATAACTCCCAGATTGATAACCACATCATTGGCCGAGAATATCCAGCTTGCCTTCATATGCGCGCCGCCTTCGCGGTGCTTGGATATCAACAGCAGGCAACCGGTATTGGCGATCAACGCGACGAAGGCGATCGCCATCATCATCAGCGATTCAGGCTCACTACCGAAAACAAAGCGTCGCACCACCTCGACGAGTACGCCGATAGCCAAAATCAGTTGCAGTACCCCTGCCAGATGCGCGGCACGTACCTGCATTTTCGCACTGCGCCCTACGGCATAGAGAGCCAGGCCATAGACGGCTGCATCGGCAAACATATCCAGGGAATCAGCGATCAGGCCGGTAGACTGGGCGATCAGGCCAGCAGTCATTTCCACCACGAACATGATCGCATTGATACCGAGCAACACGCGCAGAGTGCCTGACTCCTGCGTAGCAGAGACTGCCGAGCTCTCAGCGGCCTTGATCGTCTCTGGGTCGGCAATGACGGTTTCCTGAAGAGAGGCGCCTAGCCCCAAGGTCGCCAGTTTCGCGGTAATGGGCTCAGCCTCGCCGTCATGCACGACCTCCAATCGGCGGTTCGACAAGTCGAAGGACAGCGTTCGAATCTCATCAAAGCCGTTCAGCGCCAAGCGGATCATCCGTTCTTCTGAGGGACAATCCATCTTCGGCACAGCATACACGCTGACCCATTCCCCTGACGCTTCGGAGGAGACCGGCATATCGGTATCCGCTGCAGGCGTTGCATCGCAGCTACATGGGCCACCACAGGCTTTACTCACGATACGGCTCCAGTTAACCAACATAGATTGCTAGTGTTAAAAACTATATAGCTACTATAAGGTCAATGGGACAGATGATCCGTTGAGGAGTAAGCCTGATGCGCATTGGTCAGTTAGCCCAGATAGCGGGTATCGACACGCAGACGATCCGCTTCTATGAGCAGCAGGGCCTGTTGCCGCCGCCAGAACGGCAGGAGAATGGTTACCGTGTCTATACCGAGAAGCATGGCGAGTGGCTTGCCTTTATCCGCCGCTGCCGAATTCTGGACCTGTCACTGACAGAGATTCGCGAGCTACAGAGCTATCAGGACGACCCTCGCCAGCCTTGTACCGCCGTCAACGCCATGCTCGATGACCACATCTCTCATGTGCGGTCGCAGATAACTGCTCTGCAAGCGCTTGAGCAACAACTCGTTTCACTGAGGGCGAGTTGCAACGAGGGTCGAGAGATCAATGCCTGCGGCATCCTGACGGGGATCAGCGAGGAGAGCAAACAACAGCTGTATAGGGCTAGCTCAGGCCGTAAGGACTGAGCAGAGACATGCCGGACCTTGCAGTGACATTGTGAATGCATGGTGTGTTGATCGCGAAGCCTCACTGCGTATCTCGGCATGCGAACCTGGGCGTTGCTGCAAACTTGCAGGGGCCGTGAAGAAGAGTCGTCATCAACCAGGTAATCCGCTGAGCTGATGGTTGGTTCCGTCATCATGATATGAGCCAATCAACCAAAAAATCCGGATACCCCTTTTTTGGTGATTCCTTTGTCTATGTCATTTTCGATGACAACACCGATCTGTACTGGGCCCGCTCCCGGGTACTGGAGTACCTGAGCCAGGTGGCCGGGCAATTGCCCGATGCCGCCAAACCAGAGCTGGGGCCGGATGCAACCGGCGTTGGCTGGGTATACTCCTACGCCCTGGTGGACCGCACCGGTCAGCATGACCTGTCGGAACTGCGGGCTATTCAGGACTGGTTCCTGAAGTTTGAACTGCAAACCGTGCCCGGTGTATCCGAGGTCGCCAGCGTTGGCGGCATGGTGAAACAGTATCAGGTCGTGGTGAACCCGGACAGACTGCGGGCCCACGACATTACCCTGCAGCGCATCCATTCCGCCATCAACAGCGCCAACCAGGAAACCGGCGCCTCGGTGGTGGAGATGGCCGAGGCGGAATACATGGTACGGGTCACCGGCTACCTGCAGAACGAAGACGATCTGCGACAGGTCCCCCTGGGGGTCAACGACAACGGCAAGCCCCTGTTACTGAAAGACGTGGCCGATGTGCAGCTTGGCCCACAGGTCCGTCGCGGTATCGCCGAACTGAATGGGGAAGGGGAAGTGGCCGGAGGCATTGTGGTGATGCGTTTCGGTGAGAACGCCTTGAAAACCATCGAAGGGGTCAACCAACGCTTGGAGGACATCAAAACCAGCCTCCCCGATGGTGTAGAAGTGGTTCCTACCTACGATCGCTCCACACTCATTAATAACGCCGTGGACAACCTGTATGGCAAGTTATTGAAAGAGTTCCTGGTGGTCGTCCTTATTTGCGCAGTATTCCTGTTCCATCTACGGTCGTCGCTGGTGGTCATCGTCAGTCTGCCCGTAGGTATCCTTGCGGCGTTCGTGGTGATGCACGCCCAGGGCATCAACGCCAATATCATGTCCCTCGGGGGTATTGCCATTGCCATCGGCGCCATGGTGGACGGGGCCATCGTGATGGTGGAGAACGTCCATAAACACATGGAGCGAACCCCGCTGACACCGGAAAACCGATGGGCCGTGATGTCGCGGGCCGCGGGTGAGGTGGGGCCCGCGCTGTTTTTCTCACTGATGATCATCACCGTGAGCTTTCTGCCGGTCTTCACCCTGGAGGCTCAGGAGGGCAAGCTCTTCGCCCCCCTGGCGTTCACCAAAACCTACGCCATGGCGGCGGCAGCCGGGCTGGCCATCACTCTCGTTCCAGTGCTGATGGGCTATTTCATCCGTGGCAAGGTATTGCCAGAACATCGCAATCCCATCAACCGACTGCTGATCGCCCTGTACCGACCGATTATCGGCTGGGCTTTGCGACGGCCGGCATTGATGCTTGCCGGAGGCCTGGTGGTGCTGATCATCGGCTTCTGGCCGGCCAACAAGCTGGGCAGTGAATTCATGCCGCCTCTGGACGAGGGGGATCTGATGTACATGCCCACCACCTATCCTGGTATCTCCATTGGCAAGGCCCGACAGATTCTGCAACAGACCGACAAGCTGATTGCCAGTATTCCGGAAGTGGAGACCGTGTTCGGAAAAATTGGCCGCGCCGATACGGCCACCGATCCTGCCCCGCTGACCATGATTGAGACCTTTATCCAGTTCAAACCACGGGACCAGTGGCGACCCGGCATGACGCCGGAATCTCTGCGCCGGGAACTGGACAGGACCGTCAGACTTCCGGGCCTTACTAACGCCTGGGTCATGCCGATCAAAACCCGCATCGACATGCTCTCCACGGGCATCAAGACCCCAGTCGGCATCAAGGTGGCCGGTCCTGACCTGGCGGTGATCCAGGGTATAGGGGAAGAGCTCGAGCGGGTGTTGACTGACATACCCGGCACAGCCTCTGCGTTTTCCGAGCGGGTGGCCGGCGGACGCTACATCAAGGTGGATATACAGCGCGAGGCTGCCGCTCGTTTCGGGCTGAATATCGCAGACATTCAATCGGTCGTACGTACCGCGATTGGCGGCATGAACGTGGCCAACACGGTGGAGGGTCTGGAGCGCTATCCCATCAATCTGCGCTATCCCCAGGGTTACCGGGATTCGGTGGAGCAGATGCGCCTGCTGCCGATGGTGACACCCAATGGCCAGCGTATCGCGTTGGCCGATGTGGCGGATATCCGGATCGACCAGGGGCCGCCCATGATCAAGTCGGAAAACGCCCGTATCAATGGCTGGACTCTGGTGGATATCGAGGGCCGGGATCTGGGCAGTTGGGTAAGGGAGGCGCAGTCCGTGGTGCAAGAACAGGTGGATCTACCTGCTGGCTACTCCCTGACTTGGTCTGGCCAATATGAGTATATGCAGCGGGCCAAGGAACGCCTGACGCTGGTGGTGCCGCTGACCCTGGCCATCATCATCATTCTGCTGTACCTGAACTTCCGCAACCTGACCGAGGTGGGCATTATTCTCGGCACCCTGCCATTCGGCATGATCGGTGGCATCTGGCTGATGTATCTGCTGGGTTACAACCTCTCCGTGGCCGTGGCCGTCGGTTTTATTGCCCTGGCCGGGGTGGCGGTGGAGATCGGAGTCCTGATGCTGGTGTACCTGAACCAGTCTCTGCATAACGCTTTGGAAACCGTGGATCATCAATCAGGCCAGCTGTCGGCAGATGCCCTGCGCAAGGCGATCAGTGACGGTGCTGCGCAACGGGTGCGTCCGATCATGATGACCTTCGCGGCCATTGTAGCTGGCCTGGTGCCCATCATGCTGGGCAGTGGCACCGGCTCAGAAGTCATGCAACGCATCGCCGGCCCGATGATCGGTGGCATGGTCACCACGTTGATCCTGACCCTGCTGCTGATTCCGGTGATTTTCTATCTCTGGCAGCGCGCACGGCTGAAAAAAAATCGCCAAAAAAGGAACATTCCGATGATTAGACCCATTGGCATCCAAACCGTTCTGATCCTGCTGATCACAATGGCCTTGCCGATAAACGCCGAACCTATTGAGGTCGTTGACGATTGGGTTCAAGAGGCTCTGACCAATAACGCGACTCTGGGCGCGCAAAGATCTGTCGCCGAAATGTCAGAAGCCAAAGTGGAGGGCTCAGATACTTGGGCCGACCCGGTCATCAAGTATGGCATTGCGCCTGAAACTCTAGAGGGACCTAATACAGTTGGGCATCGCTTTGAGGTAAGCCAGCAGCTGCCCTGGCCGGATCATCTGTCGGCGTCTCGCAAGGCAGCGGAGGCCGGAATGCTTGCCGCCCAGCAGGAGACTCAGTGGCTAATAAGGCAGCTGACAGCTCGCGTTAAGGAGGCGTATGCATATTGGTGGTATACCAATGAAGCGATCAATCTCCATCATGAGACACGCGCTTTGGTCGAGCAACTGGCCACCGTAACGGAACAGAGGCTTGACTATGGCATCGGCTCGCAAAGTGAAATGCTCAGGGTCAAAACGGAGTTGGATACTCTAACCCGGATTTCTCATAGGTCCCCAGCAAGTCTCGCAGACTGTGCGGGTTACCGCCATTACCGCTCATTGGCGGCCGTGACTGATCAATAATCGATCAATTCCTGTTGTCCGGACACACGGCCCCCTTT
>NZ_JACGWE010000082.1:0-4221 GCF_014077575.1 Pseudomonas sp. 5Ae-yellow
CGTTCCCACGCTCCGCGTGGGAATGCAGCCTGAGACGCTCCGCGTCCACTCAGTCCCAGCGATCAATCTCGATCAGCCCCTCTAGCCCCGCATAGTTCCGCGCGCTGGAGTAGCGCCAATGCTCAGGCGCATCCACATAGCCGCGTTTCACCGGATTGAGATGGATGTACTCCAGCTTCTGCCGCATCACGTCCGCGCTGCACACCAGTTCAGCATGACTGCCTTCCTGCCAGACCTGATAATCACGATCCTGCTTGTGCGCTCGTTTGGCAAAGCTTAGGCGCTGGAGGGTGGAATTGGCACCATGCTGCTCCAAGTGATTGAGCATCTGGCGCGCCGTATAGGACTTGAAGCCGCTGACGCATTTGGCCAGATCGGGTGCCTGGGCCACGTAGTGCAGATGGTTTTCTAGCACCACGTAACCGCACAGCTTAAGGTTCTGGTTAGCCTGCTGGTAACGCCAGCAGTCGAGCAGGATCTCGACCAGGGCAGGGCGGGTGAACAGCGGTAGCCACTCAACCACTGTGCAGGTTAGGAAGTGAGGCTTGTCCGGTTCAGTGATTACGTAACGGCTGCGGCCCATGGGATTCTTCCGTGAATCGGTTGGCTGGCGTGCGCGGCTGGTTTTAACACTGATGGAGCCGCGCTTTGCATTGGAGTCTAGCGCGAGATAGTCGTCGTAGCCACGCGGCTGAATGAGCTCGGTGGCTTGACTGGACGCAGAGCGTCCAAGACTGCGTTCCCACGCGGAGCGTGGGAACGATCAGAAACTCTGAGTGGAGGCCTTCATAAATTGCCGATGGTTCCCACGCTCTGCGTGGGAACCCGTCTGGTGACGCTCTGCTTCGCCAAGGCCTGAGTTCGCATGGTGCCTTGGGACTACGCAGAGCGTCCGAGGCGTCATTTTCACACTGGAGCGTGAGAACGATCATCAAGCGCAAACCTCAGCTTATTTTGCTGCTTTACCTATCGAAGCCTTCGGGATAACGTCGGGAGACGCAGCACTCAGGAATATGAAGCGCGCATGGGCTTCAATCAAACAGGGACGCCATGAATAACAATCCTCGATCCAACGCAGTTCAGGACTTCTCCAACGGCACCGATGTACCCGTCGCGGTGCTGGTTGATTGCGACAACGTGCCACCGGACATCCTTCCCTATGCCTTGCGCATGGCCGCTCAATTTGGCCGGGTCGCGTTACGCCGCGGCTACGGTAACCACGGCACCCTCGCAAATCGTTGGCAGGAGGCGCTGGTGCGACTGGCCTTTACGCCGCATCTGCAATATCAATACGCCTCCGGTAAGAACACGGCAGACATTGCCCTCGCCCTAGACGCGCTGGAAGCCATGTTTGACCACCGTGCAGAGACCTTCTGCCTGGTTACTAGTGATTCGGATTTTGCCTACCTTTGCCGCAAACTGCGCGAGCGTGGTGCACGAGTTTGCATAGTAGGTGAGAGCAAAACACCGGAGGCGTTACGCAACGCCAGCGACCTCTTTTTTGAGTGGACGCCAGGCGAGCCTGACGCAGATGTTAGTGCGGACTCTGCAGAAAAGTCACCGGCCAAAGAAGAGCCTGCTAGCAAGCCTAAAACCGCTAAAACAGACCAGACCAAAGAAGCAGCTAAGGAATCCAGCCACATAGCCGTAAAGCAGCGCCCTCGCTTTGTGGTGGAGGCGGTGTCTCTACTGGCCAGTGATACGTCTGAGGGTAAGGTCGGACTCGGTCCGCTAGGGGCCTATCTAAAGCGTACAGACCCCGCTTTTTCGCCTAAGAAATATGGGCACTCAGGCTTGTTAGATATGGTGAAGACGTATGATTTGTTAGAGTTGCAGATGGAGCCCGGCGGACATTGGTCCGTATGGTTGGCGGATAAAAACGCTGACGGGATTGGGGGTTAGCGACTTATTACTATTATTTGGAATCTCATTGCTGATGGTCCCCACGCTCTGCGTGGGAACCCGTCTGGTGACGCTCCGCGTCGCGGAGGTCGGCAATAGCTGCTTTGTTTTGGCGGCGCTTGTGAGAGTCAACTAAGGTAAAGCTATGTGAGCAGCTGATGGTTCTTTTTGTAGTTTGAAGTATCAGGCTGCAATGAAGTTGATTACAACAAGGACAAATGCGCATGGAACGGCCAGAGTACGTGGTGCAAGCCGAGGTAGCTCGTTTAATACCGGTGGTAGCTGATACAAACCGAGAACAAAGGGCGGCTTCTATATTTCTCGCCGCGTTGCGTGGGGTTTATGAATTTCGGCAGGTCATGTTTGCTTCACTCGGACACCGGGTCAGCGCTCGAGCCAGAATGGGAGCCTGGACTGAGGTTGCCTTGGAATGCGATCTCGACATTCCCAAGAAAGATCGCCCTGACGGTCTTGTTCAACTTGTGACCGGCAGTAAGCAATGGGCGGCTTTGATAGAAGCAAAGATAGGTAGCAACGAAGTAGGCGAAGAGCAGCTGAAACGTTATCTGCTCCAAGCAAAAAAGAATAAGATCGATGCGGTGATCACCATCACCAACCAGTTTGTTGCTTTGCCAAACCACCATCCAGTAAAAATCCCGAAGACGCTGCTCAAGGGCGTGGAACTCTATCATTGGTCTTGGATGTATGCTGTAACTCAGGCGACACTTTTGCTGGACTCAGGGGACATCACCTCGCCGGATCAGCGCTTTATTCTGGAAGAGGTTTTACGTTACTTCAGTCATGACTCGAGTGGAGCAACACGCTTCGACAGTATGAATCGTGAATGGAAGGAAGTCGTTGCCAAGGTAAAAAGTGGCGCCGTTCTGAGCAAGTCTACGGAAGAAGTGGAAAACACGGTTTCAAGTTGGCATCAAGAACAGCGCGACCTGTGTCTGGTTATGAGTCGCAAGCTTGGTAGGCAGATAAAACAGAAAATCAGTAAATCGCACCGCAACGATCCTGTTCAGCGGTTGAAAGACGACTGTGAGTTGCTGGCCAAGGAACACAAACTAACTTGCTGCCTAACGATCCCTGATGCTGCCGCCGATCTGGATATAACGGCTGACCTGACAAAGCGAACTATTACTTGCGCCATGCGTCTCGGCGCGCCGCAAGACAAAGTACGTAGCTCCGCAAGGGTGAACTGGCTGATTAAACAGGTTAGCAAAGCGAACGCGGACGGTTTTTACGTTAAAGCGATACGTCCCGGTCGTGCCGAAGAAACCCAAACACCATTGGCAACGCTCCTGGCAGATGGCAATGCTTTAGAAACCCTTTCTACCAATGTGGTGCCCAGCGCATTCGAGGTTTTCTATATGGCGGATTTAGGCGCTCGTTTCTCCGGCGCGAAAGTTTTTATAGAAGAGCTTGAGAAAGCTGTTCCGCATTTTTACCAAGAAGTTGGACAAAAGCTCAGAGCATGGGTAGCACCGCCACCAAAATTGCAGAAGCGTGACCCGGTGGAGGTTCTGAGTATTGAAGATAGTGAAGAAGCTGAGCAGGCGGCTATTGAGTCGACCGGCGACTGAAATTTTTACGTTGTGCCGGTTGCGAAAAATATATGCCGATGGTTTCCAAGCTCTGCGTGGGAACCATCGCAGTTCCGTTATCCGCGAATATTAGATATTGCTTTGTTTAGTACGAGCTCAGAGAACGATACCTCTTCGTGACCATCTTTCAGCACTTTGTGGCTGGGATGCCCTTCTTCCGCACTAATTTTTATACACCAGCCTCGAAGCAATTGTTCTTGAGACTTTTCTATTTCTAGCTGACGGCAATAGTCAGAGACAGTTAAATAATTCACCCCGTAATTTTGGTGTGTCGCTGTTGTGGATATTTTTTGGCTAAGCTCATTTAATCGGCGCTCAGTTTGTAGGAATCGTTCTTTCGTTTCACGCTCTAATCTTTCTCGCTCCTCAATTTCCTCAAGGAGTAGCATTACAGCTTTCTTTACTTCGGACCCCTGCTGAATCTTCGGCGGCGGATAGGTACCGTATCGCTGAATGGAGGGTAAAACTTCGTGAAATACCCACCGTTGAAATTTTTTACATGCTGGGCTGTTATCGCGAAGTATTATTCTGAAAAGCCCAGGTTGGGTTACAAATTGGGCATCCTGAGGGTTGTCTAATGCAATGGGGGTGTCATAAATTTTGTGTTTGGGCATAACATGTTGCAGCAGAGGACGCATGTATGCCGACCAAGAAGAAGCCGGGGCGTGAAGCCCCGCGAGACCTACCCGCAATTCCCAACGAACTGATA
>NZ_JACGWE010000083.1:0-3833 GCF_014077575.1 Pseudomonas sp. 5Ae-yellow
AGAGGTCAAGAAGTTTAGCATCCATAGCGACGGCGGCAGTTGGGTCTGGTTGGTGTTGTGGTGACCCAAACTTAACCCAGCTTGTCCGCCGTCCCTACTAAATTCCCGCTAATCCGCGATGAACCTTAAAAATAGCATCAAAGGCATCACCCACTACCGGCAGCAACCCACCCACAAAATCAATAGCCACATTGCGCAGCATGTGCTGCGTGATATCCGTACTGACGCCCGCCCGCCGCGCCTCCCAAAGCACGTAGCCTGCCATACCCAGCCCAACTACATCACCCAAAACGGGAACCAGACCAATAATGGCTTCAAAACCGACGCTGAAACGAGTGAAAGGAAGGCGGATACTGCTATCGGTGAAACGGCTGAATTTGTCGAGTCGTTGGATAATCGCTCGCTGATGTGTCTCGCTCGTTTGCCTCATGACATCTCCAAAAAACGCACGCAATAAGCTGAACGCTGATGTAGAGAGAGTATCAACAAAATTGAAAAGTTCAGGACTACACGGCTGCACTGGCGTCGTGGCATCGTTACTAACCAACCCGGTTTGAGCTTGATCGCGCGATCATCGACTGGATAAACTCGGCTGCGCTGCAGCAGAGGCTTTGCAAGACGGGACTGGATGACCGATGTAAACCAGCACTCGCAAACCCAGCATTAACAATGCATAGCCTTATTTTTCCGCCATCAATCGGCTATGCTGACAACCTGCGCACTTATCTGGCGGCTTGCTCCCATGGTTACAGCGGAGTTCCAGTGGAGAGCTACTGACCAATGGTTATACTCAAAAGAAACATCTGGCTGTTGTTCTTCCTCATTTTGCTGACCAGTACCGTGCTTCTCGCCAGCCTTTCGCTCTCACGCTGGAACTCTCTTACCCAATTTCACAATGTCAGTCAGCAAGGTACAGCGGCTCAATGGTTCGTTTCTTTCTCGTCTATTCTTGAGCAACAAGAAGCCATCATCACGCTAATTGGCGAAAAGCTGGTCGACGTCCAGCCCAAAGACTTCCAAGCCATTCAAGCTCAACTCGATGAGCTGATGAACCTGAATCCGGATTTTTTTTCCGGCTTTGCGCTCGTTGCCCCCGCGGGCGAGGTGCTTGTCGTGTCTTCTAATCTGGAGCAAAACAACGTAGTCAATTTACGTGACCTGCCCCAGGCTCGCGACTCGTTTATTCGCGCGCTGGAAAGCGAAAAAATGGTGCTTGGACGCACCTACCTTGCACCCCGCCTGGTTATTCCGGCCCGCAAAGCGATACGTGATAACGACGGCAAAGTGCTGGCCGTCATGACGGGGGCATTGAGCCTGCTCGGACCAAAAGGATTTTTTTCCAACAACAGGGTACTGGGTAAATTCAATCGCATTACGATCCTTCGCAACAGTGATCGTTACCTGCAGTACTCCACCGATGGAGAGCTCATTCCCCACTTCCATGAGCATCCCATGGATGAGGCCGCCTACCACAGGCTCAAACAGGCAATTATGGAACAGGCTGGTAATCAGCTGAGTGCTCCGGAAGGGAACGTCCGACAGGTCAGCTTTAGCTGGGATACCCAGTCAGAGCGCGGCATAGTCAGGGCGGTCGCCATGTACAACCCCCGCTACGAGTTCTGGCTTATATCAGAGATTGAAGAGCATTACCTGATACGGGAATTTATCAACATATTCGCCACCTACCTAGTCATCATGCTGGCCTTTCAAATAGCCATGTTTCTCCTGTTTCGCTACATCGACCGCGCCGAAAAAGAACAGCGCAAAGCACTGATGTTTCAAGCGAGCCACGATCCGCTCACTCAACTGCCCAACCGTAATTATCTGCTATCAACCTTTGCCGAATGGACCCACGAAAAAACAGGTTTCTCGCTGTTGTTTATCGACTTGGATAACTTCAAGGGGATCAATGATAACTTTGGTCATAGTATTGGCGACGGCCTACTCATAGAGCTTGCCAAGCGACTGAACGCCAGCATCGACGACAATGAATTGTTGGTCCGCCATGGAGGCGACGAGTTTGTTCTACTCACTGCCGGCTTGCCACAAGAGGCGAACGAAGAACGGGTCGCAAAATTGATTTATAAGTCCTGTGAGAACATTCAGGCTCTAGGCATGACGTTCTCGCCCAGTTGTAGTATTGGCATAGCTCGGTTTCCTGAGCATGGCACCCAGCTCGATGAGCTGCTGCGCGCCTCCGACATCGCGATGTATGAGGCCAAGAAACAACGCAATAGCGTTAATATCTTCCGGCCAAACCTGGAAGAGCAATATCTATTTCGCGTACGCATAGAACAAATGCTGCGAAGCGCCGTAGATAACGACGAAATTTTTCTAACCTATCAACCGCAAGTTGACGCATTAGGGCACTTGTGTGGCGTGGAGGCACTGGTTCGTTGGCAGCAGCCAGAGCTAGGCTTGGTCCCGCCTGACCAGTTCATCGGCGTGGCTGAGCAGTCGGGAAGAATGAACAAACTAGGCGAATACATTATCGACCAATCGCTCTCCCAGATCAGATCGCTTTATCAGCGCCATAAGCGAGCATTTCGCCTTTCTATCAATATTTCAATACGCCAGTTTGCAGAAGAAAAATTTGCAACAAATTTGCTCGAAAAGATTCAACACAGCGGTATACCCCGGCATCTGATCTGTCTGGAAATCACCGAAAATCTGCTGGTCGATGACTTGGATCATATGCGCAGTATTCTCCAGAAGCTGCATCATGCTGGAATTCGGATTGCCCTGGATGATTTCGGCACAGGCTACTCCTCGCTCGGAATTCTGCGCGATCTACCTATTGATGAACTCAAGATAGACAAGAGCTTTGTAGACAACATCCTCTGGGACCAAACATCGCTGAAAATGGTTAAAAACATTATCAGCATCGGCAAGCTCTATAACATGGACATTCTGGCTGAAGGCGTGGAAACCCAAGAGCAGATGCAAGTCCTGAAAAACTGCGGCTGCGATCTGTTTCAGGGCTACCTGTTTTCCCACCCGGTCACCATCGCAGGCCTGGAAACCTATATCCGGGGAAACAGCCCAGCGTAAACTCTCAACCTTTGCGGCAAGTGCGAAAACCCGATGAGGGTTCAACCTAAGCGGCGCGCAGTGACCTTTCCCATGAATTAGTATCGTTGGTTCGATAATATTTTTCTCGTTACGCCGCCCTTCGAGTGTCGTCAACTGACGACGACTAGTTCAGTCCAATCGATATGGCTACGAACTGTCCGACCATTTCACGCAAAAGTCATCCGCCACGTTCGCACGTGGAAACGGCACAAATTCGCGAGTTGGTCGGGGACAAAATCCATAGGCCAACGATCGTTGGCGGCTCCAGAGGCTTCAAGAGGTTGCCAAGGACCTTACAGCTTCTAGCGTCGCTTGGTGCGCAACTGAAGCTCTTCTTCGGTACATATCCGACACCTGGGCTTGCGATTGATCACCAGATCCTCGGTCTTCAGCAAGCCATACAAGAATAGATAAACGCAGGCGCACTGCTGCGCAGCAAGCTCTCTGAGCCTTGTTCTCAAGGCATGGTCGTCCCCTGCCCTGGCTTGATAACGAAACGCGTTACAGGAAATACCTACAAACTGGCAGGCGCTCCGTTCACTGATTCGGTGCTGCTGGATCAAGTGCCGGGCGACTATCTTTCGACCTGCAGGCGTTACCACTTTTTGGAGAGCACGCCCTTCATCGCTGCAACTGCATATTCCGGCCCATCGTGACCGCCCATTCCGTTTGAACGTGACCGCCTGTTCCGGGCTAACGTGACCGCTCATTCCGTTTTATCGTGACCGATTTTGGGTGATATCCCGGAATCACCGGTCACG
>NZ_JACGWE010000110.1:0-1339 GCF_014077575.1 Pseudomonas sp. 5Ae-yellow
GATACAGATAAACTTTCTTCACCTTGGCGCCAGGCCGCATCATGATTTAAACCTCCGGAAGGAATCAGGGAGGCCAGCATGGCGATGTGGGCGTGGCGGTTCCAGGTGAGGTTTATGGATCGCTTACTGAATTTAAGGATGAAGCGGTCCGTCAAGTGCTGGAGCGGGGTTATACAATCGCCGAAGTGTCGCAGCGACTGGGAGTCTCGGCTCATAGCCTATACAAGTTGTACGGCCCCGTTAGCTCAAGTATTGAAAAACTCCGCCCAGAGCGTACTGAAAAATATTCAGGTCGTATAAGCGAACGGCTGCTTTTGGCCGATAGCTGCCGATAACATGCCGTCTAGCGTAAGATATCGATTACGGTAAAGCAGTGGCTGAGAGTGAGGCGAACTTCCCATGAGCGAATCAGTACGGGCGATTGTGAGATGCCAAGATTCCGGCGATGACACCGGGGATCTTATTGTCGAGCTCCCGCCAAACGTGCTTGCAGGAATGGGCGTCGGTCCCGGTGATTCACTAACTCTCGAATTGATTGACGGCGTGATAGTCCTCACTCCAATCAGGCATGCTGAAACCAAATCCTGAGACAGCTGTTGACCGCCGAGAGTAGCTCCTCCCCACGGGGTGCAGGCGGCCATTAGCCGACAATGCCAAAGCGATAGCCATCTCGAAGATGGACCGTCGTGGTGATGAGGCGCGGATTGGTAGACCACTACATTCTCGGCGCTGGAGGGTCTAGAGCAAGTGCGCTCAGCCTTTGACGCGGAGTCCGGCTGCAGCTGAGATTCTTCTGTAGTATGCATCTGCATCACCTGTCAGGTGTGGCTCCTTCACGATAGAGCGAAAAGGAAAGCAGGTATGAATACGCTCGATTATGCTCAGGTACTCAAGCAGGTCATCCGGGAGGTCGTCGCTGCCGGTGAGTTGTTAGTGGCTGAATGGCAGCGACCTTCAGGTCCTCGTGGCTCCGGGGATAAAGCAGATGTAGATGTGGAAATCGAAAGCTTGCTTCGCCCCGGCTTGATAGAAATTCTGAATTGCGACTTTTGGGGGGAGGAGACTGGGTCTCAGCTTAACGGTGCGGAGCACTGTTGGGTGGTCGACCCGAACGATGGAACGGCCGATTTTCTAAGCGGATATAAAGGTTCGTCGGTTTCCGTAGGTCTGCTTTTCAAGAGCAAACCGGTTCTAGGAGTGGTGTATGCACCCGTGTAGTGGTCTACTAATCCCGGACACCGAAATGGGTGGTAAATTTACCGCCATAGCTGAGGTGTTCCATGACAAGACAACGTCGTACGTTTTCAACTGAGTTCAAGCACGATGCCGCGTTGCTGGT
>NZ_JACGWE010000136.1:0-598 GCF_014077575.1 Pseudomonas sp. 5Ae-yellow
TGTTGAAGACCGAGGGCTTGGTGATCAACCGCAAGCGAACGTACCGGATATATACCGAGGAAAAACTGCAGGTACGCACCAGGCGACGTAAGAAGCTGCAGCGCCCCCGGCAACCACTTGAAGTCCCTAGAGCCGTCAACGAGCGTTGGTCTATGGATTTTGTCGCTGATCAGCTGGCTAATGGCCGCCGCTTCCGAGTGCTGAACGTGGTGGATGATTTCTCCCGCGAAATGGTCGGGCAGCTGGTAGCAGTATCAATCAGTGGGCGCCAAGTGGCGCGTTTCTTGTCGCAGCTTTGCGAACACAGAAGCCAGCCGCGGAAAATCATCTGTGATAACGGTACAGAATTCACCAGTAAGGCGATGTTTTTTTGGAGCAAAGCAACCGGCGTGACTCTGGGCTTCATTCAGCCCGGCAAACCTACCCAGAACGCGTTCGTGGAGAGCTTGAATGGTAAATTCCGGAATGAATGTCTGAATCGATCCTGGTTCAGAACGATGGACGAGGCCCGAGTAGAAATCGACTCCTGGAGGCAACATTACAACTATGTTAGACCGCACAGCTCACTAAACTACTTGTCGCCAGTTGAGTACGCTCG
>NZ_JACGWE010000074.1:0-6738 GCF_014077575.1 Pseudomonas sp. 5Ae-yellow
TCGGCCAGCCACCTGTTTGACGGCTTCAATTTTGAATTCTTCGGTGTAGCGTGAGTTGCTCATTGGACCTCCTGGGTGCCTTGATTATAAGGCCTGGAGGTGTCTACGAAACTAGGGGCTATTCAGGTCATCTTTAAAAGCCTATAATTAATAAAAATTTAATGCGAAAGGCGCCATCTAGGCGCAAATAATGTCGCACATCAGGAGCATTATCATGAGCAAAAAAACCACTCTTTCACTGATAGCCATTTCAGTGACACTAAGCAACGCTCCGGTCTTTGCTCAATCGGAAACAGCGGAGGGTTTCATCGAAGGCAGCACGCTTTCGTTAATAAATCGCAACTATTATTTCAATCGAGACTTTCGCGACGGTGAGAGCACCACCGGCAATGGCTACTCTGAAGAATGGGCTCACGGAGTGATGGCTTTTTTCGAGTCCGGATATACCCAAGGTTCGGTGGAGGTCGGCGTCGACGCCTTTTCTATGCTCGGAATCAAGCTCGATTCCGGTTCGGGACGCTCCGGTGTGGGTGGCAGCATAGACCTGCTTCCTTACGACAGCGCTGGCGATCCTGAGGATAATTTCACTCGGGTGGGTGGCGCAGTGAAAGTGCGACTGTTCGATACCGAGATCAAGGCCGGTGACGTGTTCCCCACGACGCCCGTTGTGCATTACGGTGACTCACGGCTGCTGCCGGAGTCTTTCAAGGGTTTCACTGTAGTGAACAATTCGCTGGAAGGCCTTACCATCCAGGGTGGTCGCCTACACGCGATGAGCCAACCCAACACTAGCAACACGAACGACGACTTTGTCACCTTCTACGGAGGGGATGTCGACGCGTCTTGGCTCGGCTACGCAGGGGGCGACTATCGCGTTAACGAAAATATCAGTTTTAGTCTGTATACCAGCCGGCTCAAAGATGTTTGGAACCAACATTACTTTGGTCTAGCGACCACCTACCCAGTCTCAGATATGGTAGATGTGCTGGGAGGTTTCAACTATTACAAAGCAACCAATGAAGGTCGTGACCTGTTGGGTGAGTTCAACAACAACATCTGGAGTTCCAGCTTGGGTGTCGTTTTTGGTGCGCACGCCGTTACCGCATCTTATCAGCAAAACAATGGCAACAATGATTTTGACTATCTGCGCCAAGCGGACTCGATTTATCTGAATAACTCCATACAGTACAGCGATTTCAATTCACCCAAAGAACAGTCTTTGATGCTGCGCTATGATCTGGACATGGCGGACTATGGGATCCCCGGGCTTACGTTCATGACGCGTTACGCCAGTGGTTGGGGCGCTGACTATAGCAACGCGAACGAGGTGTACATGCGGCAAGACGATAACGGTGCTGCGCTGACAGGACAGAGCCGATGGGAGCGCGACGTCGAAGCTCGCTATGTTGTACAGACAGGCTCTCTCAGTGGGCTCTCTTTGAGGGTACGCCAGGCTACTACGCGGGCAACTGACTTTGAGTCAGACCTTGATGAAGTCCGATTCATAGCTGAATACCCGCTATCTATCCTGTGAGGTACCATAGGCAACACCACATCTTCTTTTTTTGCTCCCTTGGTTAGAAGATGTGTTTCAGGCGCCCATCTGGGCGCCTTTTTTTGCTTCAACGCACTTCCTTGCGCTGTGGGTTAACCAAATTTCCGGTAGATACAAAATAGCTGGATGACCCCGAAAAACTATTGCTGCGCTAGGTTGCTTGCCAAATCCATAGGCAAAGTTTTTTCATTTGTCTTTTACGTTAATAAAAAACCGTTTTCTTCTTGACCTTATAGTTAATACATAGATTATTTTTGTTCCGCTTACCGCACACCTCTTTTCCGAGCTACCTGAAATCATGCGCATCTTGATTATAGAAGACGAAATAAAAACTGCAGAATACCTACAACAGGGTCTTACCGAATGTGGTTACAAGGTCGATCGAACGGCTGATGGTCTCGACGGGTTTCACCTAGCTCAGCAAAACGACTATGACATCGTGCTACTTGATGCGAATCTACCAACCATGGATGGGTGGGAGGTGCTCGAACTCATCCGGCGCCGGAAGCAAACACGCGTCATCATGTTGACAGCCAAGGGCCGCCTGGAGCACAAAATCCGCGGCTTGGAATTGGGCGCTGACGATTACCTAGTCAAGCCGTTCCAGTTCCCTGAGCTGGTCGCTCGCATCCGAACAGTGGTGCGACGCAGCGAGGCCGTCGCACTCCCGAGCGATCTGAATATAGCCGACCTCGAGCTGGACCCGAGCCGGCATTGGGCCTATCGAAACGGTCAGCGTATCGACCTCACCAGCAAAGAATTCGCGTTATTGCATCTGCTCATGCGCCGGGCTGGCGAGGTGCTTACACGTACTGAGATCACAGCTTTAGTTTGGGACATCAACTTTGACTGCGATACCAACGTGGTGGATGTCGCGATTCGTCGATTGCGGATGAAAGTGGATGAGCCCTTTGGCAATCGGTTGATACACACCATTCGGGGTGTGGGCTACGTGCTAGAGGCGCGGCATTGAAGCCACTCAGCCTCGCATCGAGACTTGCGCTCCAAATCACATTAGCCGGCGCCGCTTTGGTCGCGCTGCTTATAGCGATGAGCTACTGGGTATTGGTACGCCAATTAGATTCGCGAGCCCAGGAGGAAATGACGGATAATCTCGGAAAAATTGATCATGTACTCGTAGATACCGAATCCAGCACAGGCCGTCCTTGGCAACATTCGCTGAGCGATACGATACTCGGCCATGACAACCTTTCGATTACTGTCGTCAACGATACAGCGAAATCGCCTATTTTGAGTATCGGAAGGTTCGCCAGTGCTCCGGAACAGCTGGATCTCGTTAACAAAGATAGTGACTTTCTGGAATGGACTGCGAAAGAGGATGTGCTGATGTTAACTGGGCGCAAGCATATCCAGGTTCCGGGACTGCCTCAAATGACGGTTTTACTTTCGCAAGATCGCAGTGCCGATCAACAGTTGGTGGCTGCATTCTTGGGCTCGGCTTTAGTGGCCGTGCCGGTATTGCTGACATTAATCTGTTTGACCGGATGGCTGGTTGCAAACAATGGCTTGCGACCGCTGCGTAAATTTCGTGCTTTGGCGACTAAGGTAACCACGCAGGATCTGTCACCCCGAATCCGCATCGATCGGCTTCCCAAAGAGCTCCAGACATTGGCGGATAGCCTCAACATAATGCTTCATCGACTCGATTATGGCGTTCAGCTCTTGTCTCAATTCTCGGACGATGTAGCTCATGAGTTGAAAACTCCGCTGAACAACCTGATAGGGAAGGCTCAGGTCACCCTAGTACGCGAGAGAAATAAGGAACAATATCTTGAAGCGCTGGAATCGTCGGTAGAAGAGCTCGAACGCATGGATCGAATTGTGTCAGACATGCTGTTTCTGGCCCAGGCCAGCCCAGCACTGAAGCTGGAACCATTATCCTTGGGGAACGACGCGAGACGAGTATGTGAATATTTCGAAGTACTCGCTGAGGAAGCGGGAATCGCAATGACGATAACGGGCGATGCCAAGATTTTAGGAAATCAACTCATGGTCCAGCGAGCCATTTCCAACCTGCTATCCAACGCGTTGCAACATTCGAACACTGGCAGCACGGTAGAACTTCAAATCCGGGAGGACTTGGAAACGATCTCATTGGCCGTTACCAATCAAGGCCCCACTATCGAATCTAGCCATCTCCCACTCCTGTTCGAGCGTTTTTACCGCACCGGCAGCATACAATCTCGAGGAGTGGGCTTGGGGCTAGCGATTGTTCGTTCAGTGATGAACCTCCACCAAGGCCACGTGGCCGTGGCTAGCACGAGCGGTCGCACCACTTTTAAACTCACTTTTCCTCGGCACGCCTGACTCGGCAAACCCCCTGAGTCAGTATTCATCAGAAGTAAAATTTCCTACTAATCGGATAAAAATTTTTATGTGGAGACATCCCGTTCTTCAGAAGGCCAAAGCATTTCTATTCTCAAGCACGCCGACGCCGGCAGCCCTGCACCCGAGTTATGCCGTGAGTATGGCATCATGCACGGCGTAGCGGGCCAAGTTTGGCGGCATCAACAGCTCGTTAGTGCCCCAGCTGCGCGAGATCGAGGATGAAAACCAGTGCCTCAAGAATGGCATGCCGAAGAGCGATTGACGGCCGAGATCATCCAGGCGGCTAAGTCAAAAATGGTGAAGCCATGCCAGCGGCGCAAGAGGTCACAGCAAGCGGTTAGCTCTGGCAACATCAGCACCAACCTGGCTGTTTTGCCTTTGACGTCAGCGTTACTTGCTATCGCTACTAGCCGCGCTTGTCATCAGAAAATGTCAAGATCGCCGACCACCTCATTAACCTCACACACAACCAACCCAACTAGGGTTATGGCCTGTTCTTCCTGTATCTGCGCAACGTGAAAGGCTATCGCTGGAATCGCAATCGGGTGTGTCGAATCTATGGCGAGCAGGAGCTCGATCTGCAGGTCAAGCCGAGCGCGCATCGTTAGGGGGGAGCCCCAGTCGCTGGCGGTGCCGAACTCGATGAATCAGTGCTGGACGACGGACTTCATGCACGACCAACTATCAGATGGCCGCAGCTTTCGGATATTCAATTTAATGTGAGCGCTGGTGATTTTGACATTTTATTCCAGTAGGTCTGACCCACTCGCGCTGGATGTTCTTACCCACCCATTCCAGTGATGGTGATCCACTGCGCTGATGATTTTGACCCATCCGTAAAGCGTTAAACTATCCGCTCTATCCCTACTTCGCAGGTCGTCTCAATTGATTGAAGAAGGCAGCCAGAATGTCTATACCGATCT
The DNA here is from genome assembly GCF_014077575.1 of Pseudomonas sp. 5Ae-yellow. Lineage (NCBI taxonomy): Bacteria > Pseudomonadati > Pseudomonadota > Gammaproteobacteria > Pseudomonadales > Pseudomonadaceae > Pseudomonas > Pseudomonas sp. 5Ae-yellow. Next base: position 4,828 of record NZ_JACGWE010000074.1, read on the forward strand.
CAGTTGCGCCAATGCTGACGCAATTCAGCGTAAAACCATGCTCATTGTGCGCATCAACGATTTTATTAGCGCCAAAGGGCTGGTGCTTGCCTAAGCATCGGCGGTGATGGGCATCGAGGTATTTTAGGGGCATTTTCGAGATACTGACGAAGCCTTACTGTATGCCTGCCTAAGCCAACTTGAGATGCAGTCTCACTGACTCGGTCATTTTCGCGGGCGCGAAAATGACGAAGGGGGTAATCCCCCTCCGTTGTCTATCATTTATGCCTTGGCAGCCTGCTTGCGCAGTGACTCGCCCTTGAGTCCGATACGGTGCGAACGGTGGACGATGCGATCCAGTATGGCCTCGGCAAGCGTGACGTCGCTAAACATGCTGTGTCAGTGCTCCGTGGGGAACTGACTGGTGATGATCAGCGAGCCGGTCTTTGCATGCGTTGATCGACAATGTCCAGTAAGGTATACCCCACCGTAGGCTCTACCGGAGCCAACCCAAAGTCATCGAGGATAAGCAAGTGGACTTTGGCTCAAGGCCGTTCGATACTTTGGGAGAGAGCCGTCGCCTATGGCGATTTGCAGTTCTTCGTAGAGTTTCGAGACGTTTTTATAAACCACTGAGTAGTCCTGCCGTCAGGCCTGGCTACCAAAGGCACAGGCGAGTCAGGGCTCCGGTCAGCAACAGGTTCTGTTGCTGACCGATCCAGCGACAGCTAGCCAAGCCTTCAATCACTTGCTTATCCAGACCGCGACTGCTGCGATAGTCCACATCCTCTAGGTGCGCGGCATAGCGCAGTTTCGCCTGCTCCAGTAACCGTGACAATTTGCGGTTCTCACGCTCGCTGAGTTCGCGATCAACCATTAGGCCTAAGCGGTCATCAAATGGCAATTCCTGCATGCGCGGTTGCTCAAGCTGGTCGCGGTAGGCCTTGGCCATGCCCGACAGGTGCAGTTGCTGGAGCTTGTTTTGGATCTGCTGGTTCAGCATGTCGAGTGATCCTTTTCATCGGCAAAGTAATGGGCGCCGCGCGGGTTTTCGTGAGCGGGTGTCAAGCTGGGCAAAGCTTTCAGGCCAGGGCGTTTGTCAGGTTGCTCGCGCAAGATGGATTGCAGACTTTTCAATGCGAAGATCTTGATAGTCAGCGCGTAAGCACAGGCCTCCTCCAGTCGGGCATCGCCATGCAGGTGGGCTTCCTTGCGCAAGGCGCTGGCGCGCCTTGCGCCCATTGGCCACAACGGTACGTTCGGTAAAGTGGTAGTGCAGGTGACGCAGCAGTGCAGGCCCTACTCGCTCCTCCCAGGTCAACAATGCGGCGGGTTGGCTGTCGGCGTAGTACTGATGGTTAGACGGCCGGTGTTCCGGCTGCACGCTGATGCCAGACACAAACTGACGGGCATGGCTGCTGACACTCAAATGGTTGTAGAAGACCTCAACAATCTGCCCAGTGGCGCGCACATCCACCTGCTGCTGTAACAGTCGGCTTGGCACCGAGTAATGGTGGTTGTCGTACTCCACTAGGTAGTCACTACGTACCCGTACCTTGAAGCGCCAATCCGCATGCTCGTAGGAGTGGGCAGGCAGAGGCTGGAGCGCAGGCTGAGCCACTGCGACGAACAAACTTTGCCGATTGCTGCCCGGCTGGCGTTTGAACGGACGCTGATTGAATGCCGGCAGCAAATCAAAGATGGCCTGATTGAGTTCCGCTAAGCTGAAAAAACGCCGGTGTCGCAGGGCTGCCAACAACCAGCGCTGAACCAGTTTCACGCCGGCCTCCACTTTGCCCTTATCTTTGAACCGCCCCGGGTTTCGCGGAGGCTGTTTGGTTTAAGTCAAGCCGCCACCTTGGAAGCCTGACTGGCTAGTTGCCGATAGTAGTTTGCCTCAGCCTCTGCGGGCGGTATATATCCGATGGGTTC
>NZ_JACGWE010000172.1:0-207 GCF_014077575.1 Pseudomonas sp. 5Ae-yellow
GCTGCCAGCTGCATCTCGATTGCGGCGCATCTCTCGGCTGACCGTCGAAGGGGATCGGTTGATCAAGCAGGCAATCCTGCGCAAGCTGAGGCCTTGGGCATGACTAACTTGAATGGTGGCACGCTCTGCAACGCTGAGTTCGGAATAAGACATAGGGCAGCACCGTACCGGAAAGGTCAGGTGTTGCACTCAGTTTTTGCCGCCGCC
>NZ_JACGWE010000046.1:0-21331 GCF_014077575.1 Pseudomonas sp. 5Ae-yellow
GAAGCAAGGTGCTTTGACCTCGGTGTTCACCCTGGATAAACCGTTTCATGGGAATCCTTGCGATGGAAGTGTCGGAAATCATAGCAAGGATTTGTCAGGACGTTTTTACACACCCTGGGCCGAAAGCTGCCATGTACTCATCCAACAAAACCACCCTGCCGGTTGTACTACTGCCGTGCAAACCGAATCCGATCTAGCTCCACACTCGCAACCACATTCTGCAGACCTGCAGCCGTGAGGCTCGCCTCACACATGGCTCTCTGTTCCTCTAGCCAAGTTGGCTTACCGGAAAAATGGCTCCAGAACTCATGGTCCGCATTCAATTCAGAATTGCGACTCTTAAACAGCAAGGTCGGTATCAGGCCCACACCATTCGCCAGGGGCAAAAGCTCTCTTTCAGAGAGCAGGCATCTACGCATTATCACCCTGTGATAATGAGCTATAGCCATAACCTGCATGATGTGAAGCACGCAGGGCGGATGGTCAAAACCGGCACCCAGTGAAAGATAGTAGTAGCGGCTGAAAGATTCATCAGCGATGTCAAAGAACTCTTCTAGTACGATCGAGTAGACGCCTCGGGATTGTTGATTGAATGACTGGGCCGAGGATGTCACGAAATGTAGCTTGAACCGATCGGACTGGAGCTGACTTCGGGCCTCAAACCAATTGTTGAGGCGCTCAGGTGATTTGTAGCTGTTGATTGTTCGATGCGCGCTCTGGCTCCTACCGTTCAACCATCCGGGGTCCAGGTCGAAGAGATCATTTATCCAATCGATATGACCTTGCGTAAGAACGGGTGAGAGGTGCTCTGGCGTTGACCAGCAAATAGCCGGTATTTGCAACACCCTTGGTAGCAATGCATTGATCTCGGTGGACGACACACCATGTGCCTCGAAGGTATCTAGTAAGCGTTTGGCCTGTAAAAATACCGGATTTCGTTGGTTTCGCATCCAACGCCACGAGGCCGAGATCATGTCTACGGTGTCTTTTATGGTTATCACGGATCAATACATCCTTTTGCAGGCGATACTTTCTTGAGTGTGCGACGGCAGCATTCGTGACTGCGCTTGCTCTTTTAAGTCTGTCATTAACCCAAGGACGCAAGATAGGTGACCGGATCAAGTCGGAGCCGTTGGTGCATGTCTCCTGTTAAAGCGAACATCCGTGGCTTTGTTCTGAATTCAAAGAGTCGATAGAGGTGATAACGCTCGGACGTAACCTTGGAAAACTCAACCTCGTTTCGACTGATGTAGAAGGGCGTTGCCTTTGCAAACGCAGTGGTCTTCACCTCGATAAACCTTTCCCTGCCGTCGGTTTCAAACGAGAGGATGTCATAGCCGACACCATCTCCGCGCTTAGCAGACGTGTGCTCCACCTTGCCAGCAAGCGAGCCGAAGCCACTGCGTTCTAACCGCTGTTGCTCGTAGCTAAGCACTAACTCTTCCCCAGCGAGGCCAAGCGCTCGGTTCCGGGCTTCACGTTCCACGTAGTCGCGTTTTGCGGCCAGAAATCTTGGTTGATAGGCGGATTCGTTGATTTCTATTGGCTGCGGCGTTGGTTCGACCCAGTAGTCGAAGTCCACACCCATTGGGACAATCGCAGGTTGCTCGCTAGCATGACGTGCTGCCTGGTCGAATATTGGGTCGTTTACTAGCGTTTCTATGACCTCTTCGACGAGCAACGCCTGGTAATTGCCAAGCGGTTTGTAACCGACAATCCACGGGCACTCGAGCTCATGCAAGACAGCGCTGATATTTTGATGCTTACGCTCAATAGAGCCTTCTGATCGGCCCTGCAGGAGCATCTGCAAGGCTCGCCGATGGTGGGTTTTATTGTATTTTTGCCCATTGAGTTGCTGCACAAGCATTCGTTTGTAATCAGCGACCGCCAAGCGGACTTCCTCATGGGTCCAGGGTCCGTTCGCCATGTTTACCATTCCTTATAAGCCCCATAGGGCGTCAATGAGATTCAAAATTTTAAGTTACTTGCCTTCATCGCTCTGCCAGCCCGCTATTGCCTACGCCAAAAAGCAACGGAAACTCAGTTAAGCGACCACTCCGCCAATTGCTGACTGGCCTTCAACTTCGCCCGCTGATGCTGCATCGCAGCAAATATATCGTCCACACCGCTCTGCTGGGTAACCAGTGGCAATGCCGCTTCTGACTCAATCAAGAACCGCTCAGAGAACTTCTGCTCCGAGACATAGGCTTCTTCCCACCAGTCGAGAATCAGATCTTTCGAGTTCTCCAGGAGTAGGGCGGAGGGTAGCTTGTCGCCTTTTTTACCGTTAATAGCTTCTGCTGCGGGTACCAGATTCCACAGGTCGTTATTGAACCAGTGAGCCCAGGGGAAGCAGTGATCAACGGCGTAACGATCAGGGCGCAGTTGTTTGTGGCTCCAGACGCAGAAAATATCGTGGCCGCCTAGTTGCATTGCGTTAACACGGCTTCTGACTTCCGCCGTGTCTCGCCTATCTTCATTCCATTGTAGTGCGCGTTCGTAGACGCTTGGATCGTACTGCATGCTCCATGAGCGCATCAGCCGGGTCCATTCACTCAGTATGGCGGGCTCCAGCCAGCAGGCGTGCTGGGAGAAGGTTTGCCATAGGTAGGTCGGCACTCTGAATGTGCCGAAGTCGCTAAGCGTCTGTTTGTTGCATTGCCAACTTCCTTTGGAGAAGCGCTTGGAAATCCGGTTGCACTCGAATACCGGTTTGTCCTGGCCTGGATAGGTAATGTATTTGGCAGGCATGACTTCGATGTTGGTACAGATATTTTTCAGGGTCGCGATCAGGTTCAGCGAGGTCTCTGGATCGAATGTGGCACCCACGCGCAGATCGTAAGTGGAGAGGGTATTCAGCTTGTAGAAATGACCACTGCTTGCCCAGCCATAGCCCTTTTGGTTTTCATGGACGGCTGTTGGGGTCTGGATGAGGTTGTGCTTCAGGACCAGGGGCATGTACATCTTCAGCCAGTAGAGTGCGACCAGGCCGAAGGGTATTTCCACCCAGGCTTCATCCCGCTTGGTGACCATGCCGGGTGCGCCTTCAGCTATACGGATCAGGGCGCGCAATAAACCTAGTTTGTAGGAGGCGGACTTGTTGTCATTGACGATGATGTGCCTGAGCAACGGCAAGCTGCCGCTGCCATCGTCGGGCAACACAAAAGCCATGCAGTCCCATTCTATGCCCGTGCGGGTGACGTCTGGTTGCCGGATAATAACTTTCGGGGCGAGGGCGCGGCCTTGGGCGAGTATCTGGACTTGCTGGGCTGTGACTGGGTGGAAACGCTGTTCCTTGTCTTCGCCAATACGCAACGAGATCACTAGAATGCCGCCTGGTGCCAATAGGTCGCTGATGATGCGCATCGCACGCTCGTGTTGGTCAGGCTTCAGATGCATCCATACGGCGCTGATCAGGATCAGTTGGAATCGTTGATCCAGCGAGCGCAGGCGTTTAAGGTCGGGGAGGGCGTCATCCAGCCAGGTTACCGAGCCGGTTTTGCAGTGTTGCGCTGTGGTGTGGGCCTGGCCGAGGGTCCGGAGTTTTTCGCTGGGTTCTACAGCTGTGACGGTCCAGCCCAGCTTGGCGAGCCAGCATGCGTCCCGTCCTGATCCTGCGCCGATATCACAAGCAAGGCCGGGTTGGGCTGGCAACAGATGACGCCAGGCAGAATGAACTACCTCCGGGTCTACGGCCTGGTAGGCAGCAAAGAGCTCGTCCGCACGTTCGATGTAGTAATCCATGTAATGACATCTCCGTCTCAGCCGAGTGTATCGGTTGCGTGGTGGGAGTCAATCGAGAGGGGCTGCGACGGGCCGCCAGGGATGTTAATGCCCAGCAGATCGGAAGTAGTGTTCAGATTAACGTTTCTGGTTATCTAGCAATCAACTAGAGAAAAAAGGTCGGATCGATATTTCTGCGGTTCGTGTGATGCGGACTAGTTGTTAACGCAGAAGCTGCAAGCTAGCACGGCCGTCATCGAATAATTTTGGTCAGATGACGATTGATTCCTGGGGCGTTGATTTTTAGGTGCAATAATGTGATCACAGAACGGCCTGAATCAGCTGGACCTAAATGGTGGGCCAGCTCTGACGAGAAAATACAAATAGGCAACGCACATCAAGCATTGATGTAGTAGAGGCGTCTCACGTTTGATAAGTAGGCGTGACGGATATTGAAAGCACTGCTCGTGATAATAGACTGACAGCAAGCCTCATGCTGAACTGACCGCCGTATTTCAGCGGCGCTCAGCTATCAGCGCTCCTTCCCGCCCTCCGAGGTAACCCATGACTGAAACAAAAATTGCCATTATCGGCGGTGGCTTGGCAGGGCTGTATGCCGCGTACCGGCTTCGTCAGCAGGGCATCGCGTTTGATCTTTTTGAGGCGCGCAATCGGCTAGGCGGCCGCATTCTGTCAACCGAATCAGGTGGCTTTGATCTTGGGCCTTCGTGGTTCTGGCCGGACTTTCAGCTGCGTATGCATAATCTGGTGTCTGAATTGGGTTTGCCGGTGTTTGAGCAATACACCACCGGAGCGACCATGCTGGAGGACCGGGCTACGGGTGCTGTGCGCGGCGCGGGGTATCTACCGGGTAATACGTCGATGCGCGTTGAGGGCGGAACCGGTCAGCTGGTGCGGGCACTCGCGGGCTTATTGCCGCAAGAGCATATGCACCTGAACGCTGAGCTGAAGGCCGTGCATCTGGAAGAGCAGGGGTTGCGTCTGGTGTTTGCTGGCACGCTAGGCCAGCTGCCTCTCTACTCGCATGTTTGGCTGGCGTTGCCACCTCGACTGACTGCGAGCATTCAATTCAGCCCATCGCTGCCTGAGCAGAATGTGCAGGCGCTGATGGCGGTACCGACCTGGATGGCAGCGCACGCTAAATATGTCGCGCGCTATGCCACGCCGTTTTGGCGTGAGGCGGGGTTATCGGGTGATGCCTTCAGTCGTATTGGCCCCTTGGCTGAAATTCACGACGCGTGCAATGAACAGGGCGCTGCGTTATTTGGCTTTTTCGGGGTTAATGCCGCGCAGCGGGCAGGTCTGAGTGCGCTTGAGCTTAAAGCTGCTTGCCGTGTTCAGCTGGTCCGTTTGTTTGGTGAGCAGGCGGCAGAGCCGATTGACGATTCCGTTTACGACTGGGCGGCTGATCCCTATACGGCAACAGCGCAGGACCGTATCTCATCGGGCGAGCATGGTTCACTGGATTCCAGGTTTACGTTCGCACCGCCATGGACAGGCCGCGTGCAATTGATCGGGAGCGAGGCAGCGGTTGAGCAGGGCGGCTATATGGAAGGCGCGCTGTCTGCAGTAGAGAGGGTATTGGCCGGGCTAAAATGACGACAAGAAAACAGCCGGTGAAACGCTGCTGCGCTTGCCACTCTCTTAGCTGTTGACCTGGCGTCAGCTGGGCAAGGATATGGAAGTTTAAAAACCGATCACTCCACAATCGGCTAACTAGAGGGCGCATTGCGCCCTCTTTATTTTGCTTATTAAGGCTGATCGGCTCGACCATGCTCTCTATATAGAAGTCATCTAAGGTCGGTTTTCCGAGCTGCTTACTAATGGCGCCCTGAACCTTGCTGGCGAATATCGCTGCCGTAGCTGCGATGCTGGTTACTCGGTGGGCTCTGTTGATACGGCAGTGGCCGGGAATTGCGCAGCATGCTGTCGCGGTTCCGAATCTGAATTTCACGCTCGTAGGCACGCTGCTCTTTGTACCGCTGTTGTTGTGCGCGGTAATCCGGCCGTTGATATTGGTTATTTTGCTGCTGACTGGGGCGCTGGTGCTGCGGCCAACGATCGCGAGGCTGATTGTATTGATTGTGCCTGTTGTACCCGGGTTGCTGGCCATAACTGGGCTGTTGATATTGTTGCGGCACCTGATGCTGCCTCGGCTGCTGATGTTGTAGGCCGGGATAATAGTTGTATTGCTGCACTTGGCCCTGCTGGCCGTAGATGCGCGTGGATTGGCCATAGGTCTGCCGGTTTGGCTGTACGATGATTACCCGCGGCTGCGACTGGTATACCTGAGCATGCTGCTGAGGCGCAGAGTTGTAGGGGCTGGCATAGAGGTCGTTGGCACAGCCACTGAGCAACAGGGTTGAAATGCCCATAAGGGCGACACTACGAAGTATGTTCATTTGACTGTCTCGCTTAGGCTGACCGCATTCATACCGGCGTCCGATGCATCCTGCAGCGCGGGAATCATTCATATGACAACAAAGTGAAGGTAAAACTGCGTTTTAAATGTAACTTTACGTGGATTCGTTCAGGCAATGCCGTTGGCTGGGGGCTATGGGCGTTGCCCAAGCCTTGAACGGCAGAACGAAAATATCTGAGTAGTAAGGCTGCCATGGAACCCACACATGCAATTTGAAACCTGGTTGATCTACGTTCTGGCGGTGATTGGTTTGTCTCTCTCTCCGGGGCCTAACGGCCTGTTGGCGCTTTCCCATGGCGCCTTGTACGGTCGCCGCATGGCGCTCTACACCATCACGGGCGGTTGCGTTGGCTTTGTCATGGTGATCGCGGTGTCGATGTTTGGCATCGGGGCCTTGCTCAAATCATCGCTGTTCTGGTTGAGCGTCCTGAAATGGGTGGGCGGTGCTTATCTGGTCTGGCTTGGCATACAAATCTGGCGCTCGCCACCCATCGGGTTACCCGCTCGCTCAGCTGTGGTAGCCAAGTCCGGTAGGGTGCTGTTTAGGCAGGGCCTGCTGGCTGCCATCAGCAATCCCAAGGTGATTCTGTTCTTCGTCGCCTTCCTGCCCCAATTCATTGATCCAACGCGCAGCCTGTTGATCCAGTTTGCCGTGCTGGCGAGCACCTTTGCCGTCGTCGAGTTCAGTATCGAGTTGCTGGTAGCCAGCTTGGCGAGCCGAATCAGCATCTGGTTGACGCGGGTCGGGCGTCGATTCAATCAGGGCTGCGGTGCAGCGTTTATCGCTATTGGTATAGCGCTCCCACTGCGCACCTAATGCGCCATGAGATGGATAGTTGCTCGGATACAAATGCAGGGCTTAGCAGTGAGAAGGTGGGCTAGTTGATGCTATCTGCCAGCAAAGCGCTGAACAGTGCACGAGGAGCGCTGGCAGATAGCTGTTGGTGCTGCGCGCGAGGGCAGCGTTACGCCTCAGGCAGCTTGGCAATGACTTTGATCTCAAAGTCGAACCCGGCCAGCCAAGTCACACCCACGCAGGTAATATTGGGGTAGGGCGCTGCGCCCCAATGCTTTTTCACTACCGTAGGCCAGATAGTCTCGAAGCGTGATTGCGGGTCGACGATAAACACGGTCACGTCTACTACATCGTCAAAGCTGCTGCCGGCCGCTTCCAGGATGGCATTCAGGTTCTTGAACGCCAGCGCTACCTGATCCAGCAGGTCTGGCTCGGGTGTGCCGTCTGCCTTGCTGCCCACCTGCCCAGAGACGAATAGAAACCCGTTGGAACGAATGGCCGGTGAGTAGTGGTGTTGCTCGTATAGCGTATGGCGCCCCGCGGGAAAGACTACGTCACGTTTGCTCATAACTACCTCTTCAATGGATTGTGGCTGGCTGTTAAAGCCCGATGAGCAGACTCTAGGCGCTTGCGCCTGGGCGATAAACGAGCAAAAGTAGCCTTCACTGTTTGTGAATCCCGAACAATCCTCTAGCTAACCGAGGCAAAAATGGACCGTTTTGATGCGATGCAGGCCTTTGCCAGAGTGGTGGAGGCGGGCAGCTTTACCAAGGCGGCTGAAACCCTGCACATGAGCAAGACGACCGTTACGCAGCTGGTGCAGCAGCTGGAAGCGCGGCTGCGCGTCAAGTTGCTGAACCGCACAACCCGCAAGGTCAACGTGACTGCTGATGGCGCGGTTTACTACGAGCGGGTGATCAAGCTGTTGGCTGAGCTGGAAGAGGCCGAGACCAGCCTACCTGGCGTTTCCGCATTGCCCTCGGGGCGGCTTCGAGTGGATGTGCCGAGTCCGCTGGCGAGCCTGATTCTGGTGCCGGCGTTGCCCTCTTTCTATGCACGTTACCCGGATATTCAGATCGATATGGGTGTGAGCGATCGGGTGGTGGATATGATTGATGAGAACGTCGATTGCGTGGTGCGCGGTGGCGAGTTGACCGATCTATCGTTAATGGCGCGCAAGGTAGGCGATCTAGAAATGGGGATCTTTGCCGCCCCGAGTTACCTCGAGCGCTCCGGGACGCCCGCACACCCCCGGGAGCTTGAAGGCACGCACCACCGTACCGTAGGCTTTTTATGGGCTCGCACTGGCCGGGCGCTACCCTATGCCTTGCGCAACAAGACCGAGCAGCTGCACATCAATGGCCAGCACGCACTGGCCGTGGACGACGGCGTTGCCTATCTTGCGGCGGGCCTGGCCGGGCTCGGTGTGCTCTGGTTACCCAGGTATATGTCGCGCACTCACGAGGCAGACGGCCGGCTGGTAGCGCTATTCGAGAACTGGACGCTGGAGCCTATGCCGCTGTACGTTGCGTACCGGCCCAACCGGCATATCAGCCTGAAGCTAAGGGTCTTTATCGATTGGGTCGCCGAGCTGATGGCAGAGCACGCGCCCGTGGCCGACCGCCGCCCCACATGACTGCCGACCGGAGCCGCAAAAACCATGTCTGATGCTTACCACTTGCAGCGTTTTCTCGACGCGCAAGCTGATACCTACCAAAACGCGTTGGCCGAGCTGAAGGCTGGCCACAAGCAAACGCACTGGATGTGGTTTGTATTCCCGCAGATGGCGGGGCTGGGGCGCAGTGATATGGCTCAGCGCTACGCCATTAAGGGTATTGATGAGGCGCGTGCCTATCTTGATCAGCCGGTGTTGGGCCAACGGCTGGAGGAGTGTGCGCAGACGTTGCTTGGCTGGCGTGAGCGCTCGGCCCGGCAGATTCTGGGTACGCCGGATGATCTGAAGCTGCGCTCCAGCATGACGCTGTTCGCGCTGGCTGCGCCGCAAAATCCGTTGTTTGCCGAGGTGCTGACGGCATTCTTTGCCGGTGAGCACGATGAGCAAACGCGGCAGCTGGCCGGGGCAGGGCACGCGCCTGGGGCGCAGGATGAACTGGCGCGGCTGGCCCAACTTACCCTGCAGCATTATCAGCTCAACGCAGAAAGCTTTCGCGAAGGGACGCGCGATCACGATGTGAGCCAGAATATGGATGCTTTGCTGCGGCATATTCAGGCGCCAGCGCCCTTGCAGATTCTGGATGTGGGTTGCGGGCCGGGGCGTGACTTGCAGCGTTTTACCGCGCTGGGCCATCACGCGACGGGACTGGATGGCTGCGAGCGCTTTGTGGCCATGGCCCGCGAAGACAGTGGGTGCGAGGTGTGGCTACAGGACTTTTTGGCACTGGATCTGCCTGCGCAGCGCTTTGATGGCATTTTTGCCAATGCCGCGCTCTTTCATATCCCCAGCCGCAAACTGCCCACTGCGCTGCGGCAGTTACATCAGAGTCTCAAGCCAGGCGGCGTGTTGTTCTGCTCCAATCCACGGGGTGACGATCAGGAGGGCTGGACCGGCGACCGTTACGCGGCCTATTACCGCTTGGAAACCTGGCAAGCGCTGATGCAGGCTGCGGGTTTTTCCGAGTTGGAGCACTTTTACCGGCCAGCGGGTTTGCCACGCGAGCACCAGCCTTGGTTGGCTAGCGTTTGGCGGCGCGAAAAGCGCTGAGCCTGGTAAGCTCTATAATGTGTTTGCAAATAGGTTTTATGTGGATTAGTGTCTATAGATACATTCTTTGCTGGGCTTGAATATGCTACCTGCAACCGCTACCGACACAGGCAAAAATACCGCGGCCACCGGCCTGCGTGCTGCCGTCGCCATTCTCGATAAATGGGGCGCCAGCGGTGAGCAGGGCCAGGCGATACTGCGGGTATCACACAGCACCTATGCGCGCGCCAAGCGCAAGGACGGCATCAAGTCGATCAGTCTGGACCGTGATCAATTGTCCCGCGTGAGTTTTGTGCTGAACATTCATGCAGCGTTGCGGATGATTTTTGATAATCCGGAAAACCTCTATGGCTTCATGCGCATGCCGAATGACAACGCGTTTTTCTTTGGTCGGTCACCGCTTGAGGTCATGGGTGAGGGCGATATCATCGCGGTGTACGAGACCTTTCGGCGCATCGATGCCTTGCGTGGTGGCCAGTGGTAACGGCAAGCGAGCTGCCCGTATTACCGGCAGCGATTATTCGCGCGTATCGTCTGGTGCACTCGAAATATCCGCCGATTGCGATCTTTGATGATGTGGCCAGTGTGGATGAGTTTGAGGAGCTGTATGCGCTGCAGGCGCTGACCAATCCACGCATGCTGAGCCAGGCCGGTAGCCTGGACAGGCTGCCACGTAACGATATTCCCTTCGGTATTCCCGGTTGCTCCTACGCGACTGCCCCCTTTACCCATGTGAGCCCCGACGGCTCGCGCTTTAGTGATGGCTCTTTTGGGGTGTTGTACTTGGCAGACACCATGGAGGCCGCCATCGCTGAAGTGCGTTACCACCAGCAGGCTTACTGGTCTCAGGTACCCGACCTGCGCTACGAGCGTTTTGTCTTTCGTGGCCTGACGGCGCGTTTTGATGAGGCCGGCACGCTGGATGCGCTGAGCATTTCCCGTGAAGATCCGATTTATTCACCCACCGATTACACGGCTGCCCGCCAGTTGGGGAACAGCGCCCTGAAAACGCAGGCAACCGGGCTACGCTTTCACTCGGTGCGCCAGCCAGAAGGTGTTTGTTGGGGGCTATTTACCCCTCGGCAGGTAGTGTCGGTAGTGCAAACCGCGCATTACGAGATGATCTGGAGCGGTGAGATCGCCGCGGTGCATAAGCTCTCCACCCGCATCGGCTGATGCCGGATTAAACACAGCCCAGTCTGGGGCGGCCATCCTTGGCCCCGCAGGCCTGGGCCCGAAGACTCATTGAACATTCCCGCCGGATAGCCTGTCGACATTCGTTGCAACAGTTATAAAAGCTGCGCGCCAACGTGCAGCCCAAACGCGAGGTGACGACATGACGGAGCATTCACGCGACGCAAAACTCTATCGCATGGTAATGAAAGATCACATCTGCCCGTTCGGGCTCAAATCGCTCGATCTACTCAAGCGAGAGGGCTATGAGGTAGATGATCACTGGCTCACAACCCGCGATGAGACTGAGAGCTTCAAGGCAACGCATGAGGTAGAGACCACCCCGCAAACCTTTATTGGCGGCGAACATATTGGTGGTTATGACGAGTTGCGCCGGTATCTGGGCAAGCCAGTGAAAGACCCTGACGAGGTGACCTACCAACCGGTTATCGCAGTGTTTGCGGTAGCGTTTTTGATGGCGCTGGGCGTCAGTTGGGCGTCGCTAGGTACCCTGTTTTCCATCCGGGCGCTGGAATGGTTTGTCGCTATCTCCATGTGCATCCTGGCCATCCTCAAGCTGCGCGATCTTGAGAGTTTCTCCAACATGTTTCTTGGCTACGACCTGCTGGCCCAGCGCTGGGTGCGGTACGCCTATCTGTACCCCTTCGGTGAGGCGCTAGCTGGCATTTTGATGATCGCCGGGGCGTTGCTGTGGCTGGCCATTCCGGTCGCGCTGGTTATTGGTAGCGTGGGGGCTGTGTCGGTGTTCAAGGCGGTGTACGTGGATAAGCGTGAGCTGAAGTGCGCCTGCGTGCGCGGCGATAGCAATGTGCCGCTCGGCTTTATCTCACTGACGGAGAACCTGATGATGGTAGGTATGGCTATTTGGATGCTTGTTGGCTCGCTTGGCTAGGCCTGCCGCAGCGTGCAGAGCACGACGGCACGAGCGGGGCGGTTGTAAGTCTGAGGTCATGAGCCACACTGGGTATGATTACTGGCGGTAACCTTTTCCGAACCTATGGGCCAATCCGCTATCACAGTTACAGGGCCGCTCACTTTCGGCCCACCAGGAGGTAAGTATGACGACTGATCAAAAACACCCCGGTGAAAACAATCTGCCGCATAAACCTACGCCTGAGGAGGAATCACCCCACAGCAAGTGGGAAGGTGAGGTCACCAGCGAAGATCTGAATGAGGTAGATGCCGGTGAGCTTGCCAAGCGACTGAAGGACGACGAATAAGCGTCTGCGCATTCACTGCGCTTATGGCTGACCAATCCCGTTGGCGGTTGCGTTTTCAGTCGCTTGCATTGCAGGTGCGGGCTGATTAGCTTCAATGCAGAGGCAAGCAACCACACAACAACAAGACAGGATTGGATCAGCCATGCTTAACGCCGTTGGTTTCGCCGCGCAACAGTCGCGCATTTTTTGTGCGCCTGCAAAGTCAGATACGCCCAGCTTTCCGGATTCCGCCAGCGTCGCCCTGAGTAAGCTGCATTATATGCAAGGCTTCCCGCCGCCAGCGGATAAGCAGATAACGCGCGCTGAGTACCTGGCGCAATTTCCCAAAACGCGCTGGGCCTTTCAGCATATGCGCGAGCTGATCCCCTCCCGCCAGATAGCCTGCGGTCGGGCGCCGGTAACGCAGCTACCGGTCAGCAGCGAGCAGCAGAAGGCCATCGACGCACTCTCAATTGAACTGAGTGATGGCTCGCACATTACCTTCGCTGACTTTCTGAACCTGTCCTACGCCGATGCGCTCCTGATCATCCATAAGGGGCAGGTGGTGTACCAGACCTACCCGAATATGGCAGCGGAGCAGAGCCCGCATATGCTGTGGTCGGTAACCAAGTCCTTTACCGGGCTGGTTGCCAATATGCTGATTCTGGAAGGTGAATTGAACGCAGAGTCGCTGGTGACTGAGCATATTCCAGAACTGGCGGAGTCCGGCTGGGCGGGCGCAACCGTGCAGCAAGTGCTCGATATGACGGCCGATGTGAAGTACTCGGAGGTCTATGCTGACGGCACCTCTGATGTGATCAACTACGGCCTGTCTGCTGGTATCACTCAGCACCCGGACTGGACCGGGCCCGCCAGTCTGTACCAGTACCTGCCCTCGATTGGCGCCGCTCGCGCGCATGGCGAGCACTTTGTCTATCGCACCGTGCACAGCGAGGTGCTGGGCTGGATTATTCGTCGCGTCAGCGGCAAGGAGCTGGCGCAACAGATTGCAGAGCGCATCTGGAGCAAACTGGGCGCCGAGCAGGATGCCTACATTCTGCTGGATGGCAAAGGTACCGAGTGGGCTGGGGCAGGGTTGAATGCCAGCCTGCGTGACCTTGGCCGGTTTGCCGAAATGCTGCGCCAGAATGGCCGCTACAACGGCCAGCAGGTGGTACCGGCAGAACTGATCGAGGAGATTCAGCGTGGTGCTGATCGTGAGGCTTTTGCGCGCTTTGGTCGTGCGGGCATGGACGGCTATTCCTATCACAATCAGTGGTGGGTAGCGCACAACCCGGACGGAGTATTTGAGGCTATGGGCGTGCATGGGCAATTGGTGCATGTGAATCCGGGCGCGGAGCTGAGTCTGGTGCGCCTAGGCTCGCATCCGATCGCGACCAACGACTACACGTACGATATGACGCGACGCGTTACCACGGCATTAGCTGATTTGCTGAGGGGCTGAACGACAACGCCGCACTCCAAGTGCGGCGTTGTTTAGTGATCAAGCGAGCGTTAACGCCTATTGCAAACTACCGAACACGCGTTTCGCGATGTTGGTTGCTGCCTGCGCCGGGTTACTGCGGATGTCTGCCTCTTGCGCGGCCATGATTTCGAATAAGCCATCCAGTGTGCGTTCTGTCACGTAGCCTTCGACGCTGGCGTCCTTGCTGTCGACAACGCCAAAGTTGGCGGCTTGCGAGGCAAAGGTATTGTATTGCTGCGCCAGGCCCACCTGGTCAGTGGCATTTTTGACGACCGGCAAGAACAGGGCGCGAATCTGATCACGGCTGCTGCTTTCCAGGTAGTTGGTGGCGGAATCATTGGGGCCGGTCAGAATAGCTTTGGCATCTTGCACGCTCATGTTGCGAATAGCTTCTACCAGCAGGCTCTGGGCCTGGGGCACAGCTGCCTCTGCTGCCTGATTCATCTTATCTTCCAGTTGGCTGATCTGGCCGCCCATGCCCATCATCTTCAGGGTACGGGACGCTTTGCCAAGATTGCCCGGTAATTCGATGCGCACATCCGGGTTGTCGCTGAAGCCGCCAGGGGCACTCAACTCTTTCACCGCCATGTCGGCACCCTGAATCAGCGCGTCCTTGAGGCCCGCACCAGCATCCTGTTGACTGAGGTCAGACAGTGAAAGGGCGCTGACGGATGTCGAAATCAGTGAGGTAAACAAAATAGCAAATAGCGATAAACGCGGCATGAGCAGCCCTCTGAATAGGTCAGGTTAAAGTCAAAGCTTAGCGCATCAGCTACAATGACGGCATTGAAACATTCTGAAATACTGGAGGAATTATGCTGCGCGTTCTAATCGCACTGCTGATATTACTGTGTGCTCTTGCCTGTGTTGTGGGTGGCACTTGGCTAGGAGTGCTGGGAGGCAGCTGGTTCTATTTGGTGTTGGGCCTACTGTTGGCTGCTGCGGGTTTGTTACTGCTGGCCAAGCGCGCAGTGGGGCTGATGGTCTATGCCGTTGCACTCCTGGCGACGCTGGCCTGGTCAGTATGGGAAGTGGGCTTTGACTGGTGGGCGTTGACGCCGCGTGGCGGCCTGCTTTTTGGCTTGGGCGTACTTTTGCTGATACCGGCGGTGCGCCGCAGTATGCGCTACAAGACCAGTCAGATCGCTTATACCGGCATGCTGAGTCTTTCGCTGCTGGTGTCGGCGGGGGTTGCCGGGTATGCCTTGACTCAAACCCAGGGAATTCAGGGCGCCTTCAGCGAAGAGCGCATGACTGCACCCGTCAGCGAGCAAGTTGCGGCTGATGCTGTGCCTGAAGGTGAGTGGCATGCCTACGGCCGCACTGCTGCCGGTCAGCGGTTTTCTCCGTTGGCACAAATCACCCCAAATAATCTGGGCGAGTTGCAGGAAGTGTGGCGTTATCACACCGGGCAAATTCGCGATGGCGCGGACCCGGGTGAGACTACCTATGAGGTAACTCCCTTGGTGGTGGATGACCGCATGTACCTGTGCACGCCTTATGGTACGGTGATTACGCTGGATCCGACCACCGGTGAAGAGTTGTGGCGCTTTGATCCACAGCTCAAGCAACCACCGACGGTGACCACGCAGCACATGACGTGCCGTGGTGTGTCCTATCATGATGCAGGCCCTGCGGCAGAGCAGGCGCAAGCCGTTAATAACAATGGTATGGACAACGCTGCACGCTTGCAGATGAGCGCCTCTGAGGTGACGGACAAAGCAGCTGGCGTTGCCCAGAACGTGGCGGCCGGTCAGGCTATGTCTGGCGATGCCAATCCACAGGTCAAGCGTGACGTTGGCTACGCGGGTGGCGCGGTCGGTATCTGCCGCAAACGCTTGTTTGTGCCGACATCCGATGGTCGCCTGATTGCAATAAGCGCCGAAGACGGCAGCATCTGCCCTGGTTTTGGTGGCGATGATGGCACCGTGAACCTGTGGGCTAACATGCCTAATGTGACGCCCGGTTCCTACTACTCCACGTCACCGCCGGTCGTGACTGATAAGGTCATCATTGTCGGCGGCGCGGTTAATGATAATGCGTCGACTACTTCGCCATCCGGCGTTATTCGGGCCTTCGACATCTATACCGGCGACCTGGTATGGAACTTCGATAGCAAAAACCCGGACTCCACCGCGCCTATCGCCGAGGGTGATACCTATTCGGAAAATGCGCCTAACTCCTGGAGCGTGTCGAGCTACGACCCTGAGCTGGATATCGTCTATCTGCCGATGGGTAATCAGTCGCCTGACCAGTTTGGTGGTAATCGCAATGACGCGGTAGAAAAGTACTCGTCCTCGATCCTGGCGCTCAATGCCAGCACCGGCAAAGTCGAGTGGGTATTCCAGACCGTACATCACGACCTGTGGGACTACGACGTACCGGCACAGCCGAGTCTGGTCGACCTGAATATTCAGGGGCAGCGCATTCCGGCGCTGGTAGCACCGACCAAACAGGGTGAAATCTATGTATTGAACCGGGTGACGGGTGAGCCTGTGCTGCCGGTAACCGAAGTACCTGTGCCCCAGGGTGCAGCCGAAGGCGACTTTACTGCACCGACGCAGCCGGTATCGGCGATTTCGTTCAATCCCCCAACCCTGACCGGCAAGGACATGTGGGGCGCGACCATGTTTGACCAGCTGGCGTGCCGCATCCAGTTTCAGCAACTGCGCTATGAAGGCCGCTACACGCCGCCGTCGGAGCAGGGCACGCTGGTGTACCCAGGCAACTTTGGGACCTTCAACTGGGGTGCGGTAGCGATCGATCCTGATCGTCAGATCATGTTCGCCATGCCGGTTTACCTGGCGTTCACGTCCAAGCTGACGCCACGCGATGATGGCACCAGCCGCATCGTGACCAAAGAGGGTGAGCCGATCATCAATGAAAACTTTGGTGCGCCTTACGCAACCACCATGGGGCCATTTACTTCACCCGTTGGCTTGCCTTGTCAGGCACCAGCCTGGGGCTATGTGGCAGGAGTAGACCTGACTACAGGTGAAACCCGCTATCAGCGAGTGAACGGCACTGTGCGCGATCTGGCGCCGGTTCCCTTGCCCTTTGAGATGGGTGTACCCGGCATCGGTGGCCCTATTGTTACCCGTGGCGGCGTCGCTTTCCTGAGCGGCACCCTGGACTACTACGTTCGCGGTTATGACCTGCGCACGGGTGAAGAGCGCTGGAAGTCACGCTTGCCAGCTGGCGGCCAGGCTACGCCTTCCACTTATCTGGGGGCGGACGGTCGTCAATACCTGGTGGTGGTAGCCGGTGGGCATGGTTCAACCGGCACCAAAGCGGGCGACGCGGTAATCGCCTACGCGTTGCCAAAAGAGTAAACCTTTGGCTTTACTGCTGATGGCTGTTTCATGGCTCCGTCATGAAACAGCCACGGTGAGGTAACCAAGACTGAATAGGGTGTTCTGACTTTTAGTCAAAACACAGGAAGTCAGTCATGCTGGATCTACCGCGCAAGAGTTTGCTGGGAGCAATGTTGTCGTTGTCGTTGGTCGGCTGTAACAGCGACAGTGACAAAAAGGAAGAAGACACCTCTGCCGATTCCAGGCTTACCCTCTCTATTGCCCATGTAAACGACCATCACTCTCAGCTCGAGCCCTTTGCTGGCACCAGCATGCGCCTGGATGGCAAGGACATGCAGGTTGAGCTGGGAGGTTTTTCACGTCTCACTACACTCTTCGCTGAAGCCGAGGAGCAATTCCCCAATCTGATCAAACTGCACGCCGGTGACGCTATCACCGGTACGCTGTATTACACCTTTTATCAGGGTGAAGCTGACGCGCAGATGATGAACACCGTCTGTTTTGATGCCTTTGCTCTGGGCAACCACGAATTTGATGACAGTGACGAAGGCCTGAAGACCTTTCTCGAATCACTGGCCAGCGATGAGTGCAATACGCCCGTATTGGCAGCCAATGTGAAGCCCGCAGTTGGCACGCCTTTGGCTCCAGCGGCTGAAGATGACTACATCAAGCCTTATACCATCAAGGAAGTGGATGGGCAGAAGGTGGGCATCATCGGTATCGACATCAAAGGTAAGACGCAGAACTCCTCACGCCCGCTAAACAGCACCGTGTTTCTGGATGAAACCCAGGCCGCGCAAGATGCCATCGATGACCTGAAAGAGCAGGGCGTTGAGCACATCGTGCTGTTGACTCACCAAGGCTACGAAAACGACAAGACTATAGCAGCCAAACTGTCGGGGGTGGATGTGATCATCGGTGGCGACTCGCACAGCTTACTGGGCGATTTCAACTCGGTGGGTTACAGCGCGTCAGGGCCTTATCCGACGCAGGTGACAAATCTGGATGGTGATACCGTGTGTATCGGTCAGGCGTGGGAATATGCCAAGGCCTTTGGTCTGATGCAGGTTGAGTTTGATGCTGCAGGCAAGGTTGAAAGCTGCACCGGCCAGGCATCTTTGGTGATTGGCGATAGCTTTGAGAAGTCCGACGGTAATGGTGGTTTTGTCGCGGTAGATGAAGGCGAAAAAGCCGATCTGATCGCACTGCTGGAGAATGTGCCCGAAGTCACCGTAGTAGCGCCGGACGCAAATGCTGAATCCACGCTGGATAACTACCGCAGTCGTATTGATGAGAAAAAGGCCGAAGTGATTGGCTTTGCCAATGAGGCTTTCTGCCTGGTACGGGTGCCTGGCGAATCGACCAATCGCAGTGCCGGAGTGGCAGGTTGCGAGAACGCGAACCTGCTGGCCAAAGGCAGCGATGCTGCGCAGTTGGTTGCGGAGGCGTTTCTGGACGCGAGCCTGCGTGCCGACTTTGCACTGCAGAACGCCGGTGGTGTAAGGGTTCCGATGTCAGCCGGTGATATAACCTATAACACCGCATTTACCCTGCTGCCCTTTACCAATGTACTGGTGGAGCTGGATATCACCGGGCAGGAGGTCGTTGACGCGCTAGAAGACGCCGTCAGCAATCACCTGGATGCTGCTCAGTCTACCGGCTCTCAGCCATACGCTGCCGGCCTGCGCTGGGACCTGGATTTATCTCAGCCAAAAGGCACGCGCTTCAGTAATGTAGAGGTGAAAAACGGCAGCGGAAGCTGGGTCGCCATTGAACCAGCCACAACCTACGTCATGGTAACCAATGATTTTATTGCCGAAGGCCGCGATGGTTATACCACCCTGGGAGAGGTAACCGACGATGGACGCACAACCAATACCTTCCTGTTGTACACCCAAAGCCTGGTCGACTATCTGCTTAAAACCGGCATGGTAAGCCCGCCGTTGCGCGCCGACTATTCACACCAACAGGTGATCAATGCCAGCGGATCTACCTTGTTGGATTGATGTTGATGACAGGCATGAGGCTTTAGTCTAAGTGCCTGCTTCTGTTTCTAGTCTAAGCCCGTATAAATGATTTTAATCAATCAGTTGTAGGGGTTTTTTAATGCGCTTTATATTGCATATCGCAGCCCTGTATCGCGCACGCGACCAAAGTCTTAGTCTCCTGGTGCCTAGTCGGGTGCTACCTTGTTGAGGGTAATAACAACAACAATTGGAGACGCTAATGTCCTTGTCAAAAGAAGACGCGGCGCGCGGCTACTGGCGGGAAAACCTGCGGTTCATGATGATCCTGTTGGTCATCTGGTTCGCGGTATCCTTCGGTGCCGGCATCCTGTTCGTCGATCTACTCAATAATATCCAGTTCTTCGGCTTCCCGCTCGGGTTCTGGTTTGCCCAGCAGGGCTCCATCTATACCTTTGTGATCCTCATCTTTGTGTACGTCTGGAAGATGAACAGGCTCGATCGCAAATACGACTTCCACGAAGAATAAGAACAGGAGTCCTGCAATGGATACGCAAACGTTGATTTACCTCTTTGTAGGGGCGACCTTCGCGCTCTACATCGGAATCGCGCTCTGGTCTCGCGCTGGCAGTACCAGCGAGTACTATGTCGCGAGTAAAGGTGTACACCCCATCGCCAACGGTATGGCCACTGGCGCTGACTGGATGTCTGCCGCATCCTTTATCTCCATGGCCGGGATTATCGCCTTCGCCGGGTACGACGGCAGCGTCTATCTGATGGGCTGGACCGGGGGCTACGTGCTGCTGGCAATGTGCCTGGCACCTTATCTGCGCAAGTTCGGCAAGTTCACCGTGCCGGATTTCGTTGGTGAGCGTTACTACTCACAGACTGCCCGTGTAGTGGCGGTTATCTGCGTAATCTTTATCTCCTTTACCTATGTGGCCGGCCAGATGCGCGGCGTGGGTATCGTGTTCTCGCGTTACCTGGAAGTCGACATCGCAACCGGCGTTATCATCGGCATGGCGATCGTGTTCTTCTACGCGGTATTGGGCGGCATGAAAGGCATCACCTACACGCAAGTGGCGCAGTACTGCGTAATGATGTTCGCTTACATGGTTCCGGCCATCTATATCTCGATGATGATTACCGGTAACCCCATTCCCCAGATGGGTTTTGGTAGCGAGGTGATAGGCACTGGCCAGTCGGTAATCGAGCGGCTTGATGGGATAGGTACTGAGCTTGGCTTTGGTGCGTATACCGACGGCTCCAAGTCGACCATTGATGTGTTCTTTATCACCATGGCGTTGATGGTAGGTACCGCTGGCCTGCCGCATGTAATCGTTCGCTTTTTTACTACGCCAACAGTACGAGATGCACGTAAATCAGCAGGTTACGCGCTGTTCTTCATTGCGATTCTCTACACTACTGCACCAGCTGTTGCGGCTTTTGCTCGCACCAACCTGCTCAATACCGTGGTTGATGCGCAGTACGAGCAGGTCCCTGCGTGGCTGCAAACCTGGGAGAACGCAGGCTTGATCGCCTGGCAGGACAAGAACAACGATGGCGTGATTCAGTATGGCCCCGGCGCGCCGTTCGCTGGCAGCCCAAGCTTTACCGGTGAGCGAGGTGCCAGTGGTGAGCGTCTGCTCAGCAATGCACCTACTGATGCGGCTACCGAGCTGTACGTCGACCGCGACATCATGGTGCTGGCAAACCCGGAAATTGCCGGTCTGCCGGGCTGGGTAATTGCGTTGATTGCGGCCGGTGGTCTGGCTGCTGCGTTGTCTACTGCGGCAGGCTTGCTGTTGGTCATCTCAACCTCGGTCTCGCATGACTTGCTCAAGAGCAACATGGCGCCAAATATCAGCGAAAAGCATGAGCTCTTGGCTGCGCGAGTAGCGGCAGGTGTGGCCATTGCGATTGCTGGCCTGTTCGGCATCTACCCACCGGGCTTCGTAGCGCAGGTGGTGGCCTTCGCCTTTGGTCTGGCGGCGGCATCCTTCTTCCCGGTTATCGTGATGGGTATCTTCTCCAAGAAGATGAACAAGGAAGGCGCCATCGCTGGTATGGCAGTAGGTTTGACCTTCACCTTCAGCTACATCGTGTTCTTCAAGTTCATCAGTCCTGAATTGAACACGGCGGAGCATTGGTGGTTTGGTGTGTCGCCTGAAGGGATTGGTACCCTGGGTATGATCTTTAACTTCATTGCCTCGGTGGCTGTGGCGTCCTTTACCAAGGCACCGCCGGAGCATATCCAGCACATGATTGAAGATATTCGCGTACCTCGTGGCGCAGGTGCCGCTGTTGATCACTAATGAGAGTTGGTAGGTAAAAAAAGCCCCGATCATATCGGGGCTTTTTTATGGTTCATCACGTATGTCCGGGGAACGCGGCCTTGATCTTCAGGAAGAAGTAATCGGTGTCGCGGTACCCATAGGCCATGCGCTTGATCACTTTGATCTTATTGTTGATCCCCTCAAGCTGGCCGGT
>NZ_JACGWE010000175.1:0-202 GCF_014077575.1 Pseudomonas sp. 5Ae-yellow
AGAGCACGACCTTGCCGAGGTCGGGGGCGGGCGGCGAGCCTCGCGAGTTCGAGTCTCGTTTCCCGCTCCAGAAGTAACAAAGAAACCGCTCAAGCAGCGGTTTTTTTGTGTCTGCGATTTGGTGCGAAGGCGCAGGAATAGCTCAGTTGGTAGAGCACGACCTTGCCGAGGTCGGGGGCGGGCGGCGAGCCTCGCGAGTTCG
>NZ_JACGWE010000047.1:0-20613 GCF_014077575.1 Pseudomonas sp. 5Ae-yellow
GAGGTCAAGAAGTTTAGCATCCATAGCGACGGCGGCAGTTGGGTCTGGTTGGTGTTGTGGTGACCCAAACTTAACCCAGCTTGTCCGCCGTCCCTACTAAATTCCCGCTAATCCGCGATGAACCTTTATTTAGCCCTACTTCATCCTTGCGGCCTTTGCTCAACTCGCGGGAGCTGACGCCATAAAACGCGGATGGTTGGTGCAGGGTGACAAAAGGATAGGCCAGATTCCAATGGCCACCGGGGCGTTGGTGCTGATCGACGATGATGATACTGGCATCGGACTCGGTCAGCAGCGTGTCGGCGAAGGCCATACCCACTGCGCCGCTGCCGACTATCAGGTAATCCGCTTCTAGTTGTTGTTCGCTCACGGTTTTACTCCTGCTCCCGTCTTCGGGATAAAATAAATTGCGCTATAACAGTGTTATGCCTGGTCGATAGTATAACGGTGTTATGCAAAGTCAAGTACAATCGCCGGATGAATGATTCGAAACGTAAAATTCTCGACGCCGCCTCGGCGTTATTTCTCGCGGGTGGGACTGCTGCGCTCAGCGTGCGCGCAATTGCGGCTCGTGCCGGGGTTTCTACCATTGGCATATACAGTCACTTTCAGGGTAAGCAGGGAATTTTGGATGCGCTGTACATAGAAGGTTTTAGCGCGGTCATCGAAGCCCTGGCTGTTGATGAACTGGCAGACTCTGCGCGCGAGCGCGTGTTGTTGGCTTCGCGCCGTTACCTGGATACCGCTGAAGCATACGAGCCGCATTACGGGCTGATCTTCGGCAAGCTGGATGACAGTTATCAGCCCTGTGATGAAGCCCGCATAGTGGCCGCTTCAGGTTTTGCGCGATTAACTGAGTTGGTGGGTGATCTGCTCGCCGCAGATGCCAGCGTCGAGTCAAAATCTGACGTCGCGCTGCAGGTCTGGGCCTTGATTCATGGTTTTGTTGGTCTGAAGAATCATGCCGTGGCGGAGCTGGTCGATATGCGTTGCTGGAAGGAGCGTGCGATGGAGGCTGTGGAGATGCTGGTCGACGGCATCATTAGCCGCCGCGTGCAGAGTGGTTCCAAGGCTTAACCCCGCTTCGCCATTATGTGCTCAGGCTCGACCGGGATAGGGCCGTTTACGCGCGGCTGCTGGAAATGAAAGACCTGGTTCGCGTCATCGTTAAGACCATTGGATAACGCTTGGGCCTGGTCTGCTTCTGGATAACGCAATGGCTCTATGAAGTCGATGCCTGCCTGGCCGGTATGTGATTAGGCAGAATTCAGGCAATAAAAACCCCGCCTGCCATCAGAGGCAGGCGGGGTATCGACCGCCAGATTTACTGTGCGGTTGCGCCGCCACCGTTGACGCCGTCAGGACCGTCTACAGTTGAGTCAGCGTGCTTGCTGGCGTTGCCAACATTGTCAGTACCAACTGAACCAGCTTCTACTTCATCACCGGCGTCGCGTTGGGTTGGAAGGTGTTCGGAGGTTTTGTCTTCACCTTGCTGACCTGTGTTGACTGCGCTCTCATGGGTATCCATGTGCTCATCGCCGTGGTTGTCGGCGGAGGCGGGCAAAGCGCCCAGCATGGCTACAGAGAACAGGGCAGTGCTTAACAGTTTCATATGCGTGTTCATATACAATCTCCTTGTAAGGTGCACTGTAATAGAGCAACAGAGCCGCGTGAGAGTTCACCAAAAATTCATTGGGTGTTCACTTTGCGTGCGCTTTGCTTGATGTAGTGATAGGTCATGTGGCAGTTGCTCAAGTGGCCGAAAGCCTCTGCGAAAGGGTGCTTGCAGGTGTCGTAGTTATACCTTTTGGGCCGATCTATGCCCTGTAATCAAGCACAAAAAAATTCAGGCTTGCATTTGTCATAGGTAGAAATTAGCTTCTGTATCCGAAGTTAGTTTTGGCTCGGCAGATGTCGTGCTCCCTTTTTATTTTCATTCGATAGAGGCAGGACCACAGTGAAAAATCGCATAACAGAACTCTTTGGTATTCAGCACCCGATCATTCAAGGTGGTATGCACTTTGTCGGTTTTGCCGAGCTGGCGGCTGCTGTGTCCAACGCCGGTGGCTTGGGCACCATTACCGGTCTAACCCAACGCACGGCAGCGGACCTGGCTAATGAAATCGCCAAGTGCCGCGATATGACCGACAAGCCTATCGCGGTCAACCTGACCTTTCTGCCGACGGTTAACTCGCCTGATTATCCTGGCTACATTGAAGCCATCATCAAGGGCGGAGTAAAGATTGTTGAAACAGCAGGTCGTAGCCCGCAGGAATATATGCCAGCGCTGAAAGACGCGGGTATCAAGGTTATCCATAAATGTACTTCAGTAAGGCATGCACTCAAGGCCCAGTCGATTGGTTGCGATGCAGTCTCGGTTGATGGCTTTGAATGTGGCGGTCACCCCGGTGAAGACGATATTCCCAACATGATTCTGTTGCCGCGTGCGGCAGATGAGCTGGAGATTCCGTTTGTCGCGTCTGGTGGGATGGCGGATGGCCGCTCATTGGTTGCCGCCATGGCGCTTGGCGCCGAAGGCATGAACATGGGCACGCGTTTCATCGCCACCCAGGAAGCGCCAGTACATGAGAATGTTAAGCAGGCGATTGTTGCTGCTTCCGAGCTGGACACGCGTCTGGTTATGCGCCCGCTGCGCAACACCGAGCGCGTACTGAACAACGCCGCAGTTGAGCGCATCCTCGAGAAGGAAGCGCGCCTGGGTAAGGACCTGAAGTTCACCGACATCATCGACGAAGTGGCCGGCGTTTATCCCAAGATCATGAAAGACGGTGATATGGAACTGGGCGCCTGGTCTTGCGGTATGGTCGCGGGTTTGATTCACGATGTACCGACCTGCCAGCAGTTGATCGACAGCATCATGGCTCAGGCTGAGCAGATTATTCGAGCGCGCCTGAGCGGCATGCTGTAAATACGTTTTGGTATCCCCGGCGCTAGCCGGGGAATACCTTGTTGGAGATCTGCATGTCCCGAACACCGCTTAATCATATGGACTGCAGCGTCGCACAGACGCTGGATATCGTCGGCGAGTGGTGGTCCCTTCTTATTCTGCGCAATGCCTTTCATGGCATGCGTACCTTTGATGCCTTTCAAAAACAGCTGGATATTTCCAGTAGTGTGCTCAGTGCCCGGCTGAAAAAACTGACCGAGGCTGGGGTGTTGAAAAAAGTACCCTGCCGTGATGACAAGCGCTCCTTTGAATACCGTTTGACCGATGCGGGGATGGATCTTTACCCGGTGTTGATTGGCTTGATGCAATGGGGAGAAAAGTGGCGCCCCAATACGATTGGACAGCGCATCTTGCTGCTGGAGAAAGCGACCGGGCAGCCAGTGCATGGCGCCGAAGTCCTGTCTGCTGATGGGCGACCGCTCAAGGCTTGGGAAGTGCAGCCAGTCGCCGGTCCCGGCGCTGACGAGCATGTGCATGAGTTGATTGGCTAAGATGCTGTCGCGCTTCGGCGCTGCTGCTCTCCCTGCTGTGTCATGCAACCTGGATGCAGGGGTTATTAGGCTCCAGGCGCCGCCCTAGACGGATCGCCGTGATTGCTACTTCGACCGACCCATTGACTTCCAGAACGCTGCCAGTTGCGCATGCTGCATGACTGCTGAGCCTCACCGAGGCGCGTGGTCAGCGCTTGCAGAGTGACTGCTTGCGTCCCAAAACAGGTCCGGCTGCGTTATTATCCCCGGGCGACAGCGAGGAACTCGCTTACTGTTACTGAATTCGCCATATGGATTTGCCTTACATGAATATAAAACACCTTACTAGTGCAACCCTGTTGAGCTTTGCGCTGATTGCTCCATTGCACGCCGCAGAGCATGCCAAGAACCCGTCCAGTGGTGCGTCTGTCGCGCTGTTGGTGCCCAAGGCCGAAGCAGGTAACGCGGGTGCGCAACGTGAGTTGGCTGATCATTTCTACGATGGCGACGGCGTGTTGCAGTCCTATGAAAAAGCCGCGCAGTGGTATGCCAAAGCGGCGGAGCAGGGCGATGCTGTGGCGCAATTTGCACTGGGCTATATGTATGACGAAGGCCAAGGCGTCACCCTTGATGACGCTCGAGCCATAGAGCTTTATACCCAGGCTGCGGAACAGAACCACGCAGGTGCGCAGTACAACCTGGCCCTGATGTATGACGTGGGTGAAGGTGTGCCCGTCGATGATTTGAAAGCGATTGACTGGTACTGGCGTGCCGCCGAGCAGGGGCATGCCGATGCCCAGTTCAATCTCGCGCTTATGTATGACGAGGGCGAGGGTGTACCGGTCAATGATCAGAAGGCAATAGAGTGGTATCGCAAAGCAGCCGAACAGGGCCATGCCGACGCCCAGTTCAATCTGGCACTGATGTATGACATGGGCGAGGGCGTTCCAGTCGATGATCGTGAAGCTGTGCGCTGGTACACCGCAGCAGCGGAGCAGGGCGATGCCACCGCGCAGTACAACCTGGCGTTGATGTATGACGAAGGCGAAGGTGTGCCGGTAAATGATCAACTGGCAGTGCAGTGGTACCGACGTTCAGCTGAGCAGGGCGATATGGACGCTCAATACAACCTGGCCTTGATGTACGACGAAGGCGAGGGTGTTGAGATAGACGACGCCGAAGCTCTCAACTGGTATGCGTTCGCGGCGAATCAGGGGCACGCCTCGGCGCAGTACAACCTGGCGATCATGTATGACGAAGGTGAAGGCACTGAGGAAGACAACGCAGCAGCGATCAAATGGTACAGCGCGTCGGCAGAACAGGGTAACAGGGACGCACAGTACAACCTGGCTGTCATGTACGACGAGGGTGAGGGCATGCTAGAGGATAATCAGGCGGCAATTAAATGGTATACAGCCGCCGCCCAGCAGGGCGAGCCCAGTGCCATGTTCAATCTGGGTATCATGTATATGAATGGTGAAGGTATGCGCAGGAACCAGCGCATGGCCTATCTACTGTTTTCCTTGTGTGCGGCTCAGGGGCTGCCGGATGCGCGTGAAGCACGCGATTTGATGGGTGAAAAGTTGAGTAAGGATGAATTGACGACTGCTCAGCGTGCGGCCGTTGAGTGGCAGCTGGATACTGCATTCCCTGCGCTGTGAGCCTCGTTACTATCAGGGATCTTTATTCACTCTGTGAATGATGCGTATCAGCGTATAGGGTTTTTAATTGAGCGATATTTTGCGTAATGTATCGCTCCACGGAAAGTAGGTCCACAATTCACATTGGTTGGACCGCTGTGCGGTCATTCATTTCATTTGGAGGTAGCTGCGATGGCTTCTTTTGAGGGTATCAAGCGAGTTGGCGTTATCGGCGCGGGCACTATGGGCCGCGGTATCGTAATGAACTTCGTCAATGCGGGTTATCCCGTGACCTGGCTCGACGTTAACGCGGAGATGCTGGAAAAGGGTCTGGTTGATATCGCCAGTGTCTACAAGCGCTCGGTTGCTCAAGAGCGTTTTGATGACGCCGAAGCGCAAGCGCGGATTGCTCGCATCACTACCACTCAGGCGTACGCGGATCTGGCTGAAATGGATCTGGTGGTTGAGGCCGTGTATGAAAACATGGATCTGAAGAAGAAGATCTTCGCCGAGCTGGACAGCGCGGTGCAGGCTTCTGCCATTCTGGCGACCAACACTTCCTATCTGGATATCGACGAGATTGCTTCTGCGACCAAGCGTCCTACTCAGGTTCTGGGTCTACACTTCTTCAGCCCTGCACACATCATGAAGCTGCTGGAAGTGGTTCGCGGCAAGGCCACAGCGCAGGACGTCATGGACGCTTGTCTGGCGGTCGGCACCAAGATTGGCAAAGAGGCCGTACTGGCGGGCAACTGCCACGGCTTTATTGGCAACCGCATGCTGGAAAAATACTCACGCCAGTCACGCGAAGTAGTGCTGGAAGGTTCTACTCCATGGGAAGTTGACCAGGCGCTGCAGGGCTTTGGCATGGCCATGGGGCTTTACCGCATGTATGACGTCGTCGGTGTTGATTTGGGCTGGCGCTCACGTCAGTTGGCAGGCCTGGGCCGCGGCGAACCTATCGTATGGCTGGACAATAAGCTGTGCGAGATGGAGCGTTTTGGTCAGAAGAGTGGTCACGGTTTCTATAAGTACGAGCAAGGCAGCCGTCAGGCTATCCACGATCCAGAAACCGATATGATGGCGCGCGAAGTAGCCGAAGAAGCCGGTTATACCGCTCGCGATGTTTCCGCTGATGAGATCGTCAATCGCTGTATTCTGGCGCTGGTCAACGAAGGTGCGCGCATCCTCGACGAAGGCTACGCAGAGTCTGCCGAAGACATCGATCGCGTATACCGCTTTGGTTATGGCTTCCCGGCCGAGCGCGGTGGTCCGATGGCTTACGCTGACAGCCTGGGTCTGGACAAGGTGCTGGCCGAGATTCGCGCGCTGGAAGCTGAGCGTGGCGAGTTCTGGAAGCCTGCTGCTGGTCTGGTCAAGCTGGCCGAAGCGGGTGGTCGCTTTACCAAGGCCTGATTGTCAGCCTGAAAAAAAAACCGCATCGAGCCAGGCTTGATGCGGTTTTTTTATGTCTGCAGTTACGGTCAGCCAGGTCTGTCAGTCAGTTCTAACGGGCGTTCCGACCACATTCTGCCCGTCTACCGTGGCCTCCTTCAGCATGATCTGATAATGCTGGCCATCGGTTTCTATCTGGCTAAGGCGTACTAGCAGGTAGTTCCAGTCCTTGGCGAACCATAGGGTGGTTTCGCGTTTGGCATCAGGCTCGCGGACGCGCTCAACTTCAACGGCGTCAAATTGGCCGACGCGTGTGGTGACGCGATCGTCGCCGACAACCCGAAAGTAATAATCCTCAACTTCATCGCCATCCACCACGCGGTAATGCATGTCTTGCTTGCCCGCCATCAGATCCTGCTGCAACGCCAGCTGATAGGTGGTTTTGTCGAGCAGGTTGGGCTCAGTGGGTAGCTCGAAAGCTTCTTCTTTATAAGTGCCGCTGACCAAGCCATTGTTCCAGTCAAAGCGCTGGCTGATTTCCTTGCCGCTGCCAAGGCCTTTGCGCTCGTAGTGATAGCTCAGCGGTTGGATGACGTCATTCTCTTGGCGCAGGGTGCTCTGTTCTATCAGCTTGGCGACAAACATGCTGGCGGTGAATGACAGATTCCAGGTCCCGTCGGCATTGGCGTCAAGGCTGTGTAGTGCTTCGCCATTGACGGGGATGCGCTTCATATCAGCCGCGTAACTGGCGCTGAAGGGAACCAGTGGTGCTGCACTGGCAAAGCTGGCGCTCAGGGTCAGCGCTAGGCCGAGGATTGAGCGGGTGAGGCGGCGTGAAAAAGCAGGGCTCTGATGCATCAGTGTCGTCTCATATGCCGGATTCGAGGTCTTCCAGTCTTAGTCCACTGGCTGTTATTGGGCTGCCGTCAAGGCAGGCCCGGTCTTCATCAAGGTGCAGACGGCCGGCGGCATACCAGCGGGTTACCAATGGGAATAGGCGATATTCCAACTGCTGAACCTGAGCTGCAAGGCTGCTGGCGTCATCGTCTGAGGCAATCTTGATACGACCCTGAAGTATCAGTGGGCCGCCATCGAGTTCCTCGGTGACGAAGTGCACAGTAGCACCATGTTCGGCGTCACCTTCATCCAATGCGCGCTGGTGAGTCTGCAAACCTTTGTGCTTGGGCAACAGAGATGGATGAATGTTCAATAAGCGTCCGCGAAAATGTCTGACGAACTGCGCGGTGAGAATACGCATGAAGCCGGCAAGTAACACAAGGTCGGGTTTGAAGGCGTCTATTTCATGCTGCAATGCATGGTCAAAGCCTTCGCGATCGCTGAAGTCACGGTGATTCAGCACGCGGGTTGCGATTCCAGCTGCCGCAGCGCGCTGCAGGCCGTAGGCATCGACCTTGTTGGCTACGACACCGACGATGCTGGCCAGCGCAGGTTGCTCCGCCAGGTCGTCGATCAAGGCTTGCAGATTGGTACCCGATCCGGAGATCAATACCACGATACGACAGCTCACCGGATCAGTTACCGCGCTGCAGTATGACGGCCTCGCCGCCCTCTTTGCCGTCTTCAATGCGACCAATGATCCAGGGCTCTTCACCTGCGTTGCGCAGCACCGTCAGCGCTTCTTTAGCAGCCTCGGCCGCCACACAGATGACCATGCCTACGCCGCAGTTAAGTACACGGTGCATTTCGGTTTCATCAACATTACCCTGTTGCTGCAGCCAGTCGAATACCGCCGGACGCTGCCAGCTGGTGAGGTCAATGGTAGCGCGGCTGTTGGCCGGCAGTACGCGAGGGATATTTTCCAGCAAGCCGCCACCAGTGATGTGGGCCATTGCCTTGACGCTGCCGGTTTGCTTGATCAGCTGTAGCAGTGCTTTTACGTAAATACGCGTAGGCGCCATCAGCAGCTCGCTCAATGGCTTGCCGTCGAGGTTGGTGCTGTGGATGTCGATGCCGGCAACTTCGATGATCTTGCGGATCAGTGAGTAACCGTTGGAGTGCGGACCGGAAGAGGGCAGCGCGATCAGGGTATCGCCAGCGGCTACTTTGCTGCCGTCGATGATTTCGGACTTCTCGACTACGCCAACACAAAAGCCAGCCAGATCGTAGTCTTCACCTTCATACATGCCGGGCATCTCGGCGGTTTCACCGCCCACCAGAGCACAGCCAGCCAGCTCGCAGCCTGCGCCAATGCCGGTGACTACCTGGGCCGCGATGTCGATGTTCAGTTTGCCGGTGGCGTAATAGTCGAGAAAAAACAGTGGCTCGGCGCCACAGACGATCAGATCGTTTACACACATGGCGACCAGATCGATACCGATGCTGTCGTGAATGCCCAGATCCATTGCCACGCGCAACTTGGTACCCACACCGTCGGTGCCCGACACCAGAACCGGCTTTTTGTAGCCTTCGGGGATTTCACAAAGAGCACCGAAGCCGCCGAGGCCACCCATGACTTCGGGGCGTGCAGTTCGCTTGGCAACATGTTTGATGCGATCAACCAGGGCGTTGCCCGCGGCGATATCGACGCCGGCATCTTTGTAGCTGATAGAGGGTTTGGACGGCGTCTGGCTGCTCATGGCGTGGTCTCAAGCTGTGCAAAATAAGTGGCTGGCGCAGGGGTTTCTGCGTTCTCGCCAGGATAGCGCGCTAGTTTAGCAATTCATGCTGGTCAGAGCCATGCCGAAGCGACTTTCTGCGCTTCGGTTGCTGCGTACCCAAGGCTTGTTTAATGTAGGGGGATATAACAAGCCGAAACCTCCCCGTTACCGGCGTATAGCCACCATGATGGACGTCTCCCATGTCATTGCTGCGATCCTGTCTGCTTAGTTTGTTGTGTTGTTTGCCTGTCTTCGCCAATGCGGCGGTGCTGGAGACGCTTTATCAGGTTAATGTGCCTGCGACCGAGGACGCTGAAGAGGGCGCGCAACTGGGTACCGCTACGCGCGTCATGCTGCATCGTCTGGCGGGTAGCAGTGTTGCTCTGAATAAGGGCGCGCTGGCGGAGGTGATGGCGGAACCCAGCAATGTCACTCGGCGTATCGATGCGATGGGTGAGGATGGCAGTCTACGTGTCGAGTTTGACCCTTTGTTGTTGCGTGAGGCATTGATCAAGGCGGATGTGCCAATGCTGGGGCTTAGTCGTCCCGGCATCCTGGTCTGGGCGGTACAGTCGACTATGTTGGGTGATGAGTTTCTGCTGCCCAGCAGTGAAATGGGGCAGGCGCTGCGCGAAGTCGCTGCCTACCGCGGTGTAGCCTTGACCCAGCCGCTGGCCGACCTGCAGGATCGTACCAGCGTGGCCGAAGCCAACGTGCTTGAGGCTGATGAGGCGGTATTGGCCGAGGCCAGCGCGCGCTATCCAGCCGAGGGCATATTGGCGCTGCAGGTGAAACAGGCTGATGAGCTTTGGGCCCTGCAGTGGACGCTCTGGTTAAACGATCAAAAAGTGACCGGCAAGGTACAGGCGGATACCCCACGCGAGGCCGCAGATACGATGATGCAGGAGCTGGCCGATGCGGTTTTTGCGCAATATGCGGTGACCAGCGTACCCAGTGATCAGCTAACGGGCTGGCGGTTGCATGTCAGCGGCATCAACAGTCTTGATAAATTCTCTCGTCTGCAGCGGATGCTGCAGCAGATGGGCACGCAGGATGTGCCGAAACTGGTATCAATGAAGGGCAGCCAGGTTGAGTTTGTGTTTGACTTCCCCGGAGACGAAGCGCAGCTGCAACGTATGCTGATGCTTGATCAGCGCCTGATAGCGGTGGATGCACCTGTTGAACCTGTTGAACCTGCAGTGTCGAATACGGTTGATAGCTCGGTTGACGCGGTAGAATCGGTTTCTGCAGGTGATGCGTCACCCGCAAGTGCTGGTGGGGTTGATGCTATCGAGGCGCCAGAGGCGGAGGAACTTGATGTTTTGCCACCCGCTTTGCCGAGTTCACCACAGGACAATCGCAAGTCACTTTACTACCGCTGGCGATAGGTTATCCTGCCCGCCAGTCGGCTTTGCGTATACGAGCGCGCAGCGGTTTCAGCTAAAACTAAGGATGGAATATGATCTCTGATTACCGTTGGTACTGGTCGGCGGGCTTGGTCGTTGTTGTGACCCTGATTTATTTCTTGCAGCCCATATTGTCACCCTTTCTGATTGGCATGCTGCTGGCCTACCTTGGTGATCCTCTGGTGGATAGGCTGGAGGAGCGCGGTTTGTCGCGCACCCTTGGGGTGGTGGTGGTCTTCACCGTGGCCTCCAGTGTGCTGATTCTGGCTTTGATTATCCTGATTCCGTTGTTGGGGCATCAGATTTCGACACTGCGCGATAACGTTCCGGCCATGATTGACTGGTTCCACAATTCCGCCTTGCCATGGGTTGAGGCGCGCCTGGGCATCAGCGTCAGTGATTTCCGTCTCGATAGCGTGCGTGACAGTCTCAAAGAGCATCTGGGGCAAACCACCAGCGTATTGGCTGCGGTGGTAGCCAAGGCGACAAAGTCGACGATGGCGCTGATAACGTTCGCTGCGAATCTGGTGATGATTCCGGTGGTAGGTTTTTATTTGCTGCGTGACTGGGATCTGATCGTTGCTCGCTGCCGTGACATGATTCCACGCCATTATGAGCCCTTGACGGTCAAGCTGATGCACGACTGCGATGAGGTGCTGGGTGCCTTTATTCGTGGGCAGTTGCTGGTGATGGCGTGTCTTGGGGTCATTTACTGGCTGGGTTTGTGGATGGTCGGTCTTGAGTTGGCCTTGTTGATTGGCCTGCTGGCCGGACTCGCCAGTATCGTTCCCTATCTCGGCTTTTTTGTGGGTATTACGGCGGCCTTGCTGGCAGCGGTATTCCAGTTTGGCGATCTTTTCCATCTGATCGCTGTGGTAGCGGTATTCAGTGTTGGGCAGATGATTGAAGGTATGGTGCTGACGCCGCTGTTAGTGGGGGATCGTATCGGCTTGCATCCCGTGGCGGTGATTTTTGCCATCCTTGCGGGCGGGCAACTGTTCGGCTTTGTTGGTATCCTGCTGGCCTTGCCGGTAGCAGCCGTTATTATGGTGTTGCTGCGGCATTTCTATCAGCGTTATCGCGACTCCGCAGCTTATGGGCATGCGCCGGTTGCAGCTGATGTCAGTGAAGACGTTGAGTCGAACGAGGTGGAACAGAAGTAATGGCAGGTGGGCAACCGATACAGTTACCGCTCGGCATCAAGCTGCGCGATGAAGCGACCTTTGCGAATTATTTTCACGGGCCCAATGATGCGGTCGTTGCTGCTGTGGCTGATTTCGCTGATTTGCAGCGCGAACCCCAGGACAATTGCTTGTTGCTCTGGGGGCCTGAAGGCTCAGGGCGCTCGCATTTGTTGCAGGCCGCCTGTCACGCGGTAGCTGACGCCGATGGGTTGGCCATGTATTTGCCCCTGGATGAACTTGCCGACGAATCGCCGACGTTGCTCGATGGAATGGAGTCAGTTGAGCTGCTGTGCCTTGATCAACTCGACGCGGTGGTGGGTCGCGCTGACTGGGAAGAGGCGCTATTCCATTTGTATAACCGTTTGCGAGAGCAGGGCGGCCGCCTGTTGATCGCCGCCAGTGCAGCCCCTCGCGCCTTGGGACTAGCTTTGCCTGACCTGGCATCGCGTCTGGGTTGGGGTTTGGTGTTTCAGCTGCAGGCGTTGGATGATCAGGGCAAGCAGGAAGTGCTGAAGTTACGCGCAGCGCAGCGTGGCCTGCAACTGAGTGACGAGGTGGCGCGTTATATCCTGAGCCGAGGCGCGAGGGGGATGGTTGAGCTTTTTGCTGCGCTCGAGCGCCTGGATCAGGCCTCGCTGCAGGCCCAGCATCGGCTGACGATTCCTTTCGTCAAGCGCGAAATGGGCTGGTAGTGCAAGAAGCGTTTAGCTCGATTGCTCCCCGGCTATTACTCGCTGGGCCTGAAACGACCAGCGTACAAAGTACAGCGCGGCGATAAAGTAGAGCACGCTCAGCCCACTCATAAGTAATCCGTAGTTCAGCCTTCCAGGCTGAAAGCAGATCAAGACGCCCTGAATAAAATACATGTTAATGGCAAAGCACAGCCAGGCATGCGTGCGTACATGGCCGATTAGAATGCCCGGTAGAAATATCGATAGCGGTAAGAGCTGAACAGCGATAATGATCACCGGGTTGGCGCCGTGCATATCAGCGTACAGCAGGTTGTACCCCAGCATGACGACTATCAGCCCCAGATAACCGATCAGTGCAATCCAGCGGCTGATCTTGATACGCGGTTGTAGATAGCTTAATGATGGCAGTAACTTCGGCTTTTTAGACACTGGCGGCACCTGCTGCAAGTTGTCGAGTAAGCCTGCCTACTCGTTTGCCGAGCGCAATGCAGAGCTCGTTCTCGTGCTTGTCGAGGCCGCGTTTGCCCTGGCTGCCAGCGTGATGACTGGCGCCGTAGGGCGTGCCGCCCCCTTGGGTCTCGGTCAGGGCCGTCTCGGTATAGGGTAGGCCGACCAGCAGCATGCCGTGATGCAGCAATGGCAGCTGCATGGATAGCAGGGTCGCTTCCTGGCCGCCGTGCAAGCTTGCCGTAGAGGTGAATACGGCGCCGGGCTTATTGCACAGGCTGCCGGCTAACCAGAGGTTGCTGGTGCCATCAATGAAGTACTTCATGGGCGCTGCCATGTTGCCAAAGCGGGTTGGGCTGCCCAGAATCAGCGCGGCACAGTGCTTGAGGTCGTCTTCACTGCAGTAGACCGCGCCTTCGCCTGGAACCTGCGGCAGGCTGCTGGTGGTTTCCGCTGCAACCGAGGGCACAGTGCGCAGCCGGGCTTCCAGTCCAGCCTGCTCTACTCCTTGAGCGATCTGTCTTGCCATTTCGGCGGTAGCACCATGGCGGCTGTAGTAGAGCACTAGAACATAAGGTGAGGCAGTGCTCATGCGAACAACTCCAATACCTTCTCGGGTGGCCGACCTATAACCGCCTTGCCGTCGCGAACCACAATTGGCCGCTCGATCAGTCGTGGGTAATCTGCTAATGCCTGCACCAGTTGAGCTTCACTTAGTTCGGGATTACCCAGATTCAGTTCCTTGTAGGTATCTTCGCCTTTGCGCATGAGCTCGCGTGCGCTCATATTCAGCAGCAACAGTAGATCGCTTACGTCAGCACTGCTCAAGGGTTCTTCTATGTAGCGCACTATGTCGATATCTGCGCCTTGGTTCTCCAGTAACTCCAGGGTCTGGCGGGACTTGGAGCAGCGAGGATTGTGGTAAATGGTTACCTGAGACATGCTTTTCTCCTTGAAAAAGGCGGGTAGCGTTGCGCCGGGTGGCCTAAGCCTATGATGGGGTTTATTCTAAGCGCTAATGCATACCGCTGTCAGGGAGCTTGAATGCCGCGCCAACTTAACGTGTTTCTGCACTTTTGCCGTCACCTCTTGCGCCGCTTCAATGAAGACAACTGTGTCAAGAACGCAGCAGCGCTAACCTACACTACCCTGTTTGCCGTAGTACCTGTCATG
The DNA here is from genome assembly GCF_014077575.1 of Pseudomonas sp. 5Ae-yellow. NCBI lineage: Bacteria > Pseudomonadati > Pseudomonadota > Gammaproteobacteria > Pseudomonadales > Pseudomonadaceae > Pseudomonas > Pseudomonas sp. 5Ae-yellow. The sequence continues at coordinate 13,994 of NZ_JACGWE010000047.1, forward strand.
ACCGTAGCCTACGCCATGCTGGCTGCCATCCCGGCATTCGACCAGGTAGGTGGGCAGGTTGAGGAGTTCATTTTTAATAACTTTGTACCATCCACTGGCGCAGCGCTGCGAGAGCATCTTGGCGAGTTTTCCGACCAGGCCAGGCAGTTGACGGGTGTTGGCGTTGCCTTGTTGATGGTGACCGCGCTAATGATGCTCGTCAGCATCGAGAAAGCCTTTAACAACATCTGGCGTATTCGTCAGCCACGTCGTGGGCTGAGCAGCTTTCTGCTTTACTGGGCGGTGCTTAGTTTGGGACCGTTGCTATTAGGCTCGGGGTTTGTGGTCAGTACTTATCTGGCCTCAATGTCCTTTTTGCGTGAGGGCGTGGTGCTGGCTTTCGCCTGGCAGCTAGTGCTCTATTGGTTGCCCCTGTTGTTAAGCGTAGCGGCTTTTACCCTGCTTTTCGTGGCGGTGCCCAATACCCGTGTTCCGCTCAAGCACGGTGTCATCGGCGGGTTGTTTGTTGCTCTGCTGTTTGAGGGGGCCAAGGCCTGTTTTACCCTCTATGTGAAGCTCTTTCCCGGATACCAATTGATCTATGGTGCCTTCGCGGCAGTACCTATTTTCCTACTGTGGATATATGTCAGTTGGGTGATCATTCTGCTGGGTGCTGAAGTGGTCAGTAATATGGGAAGCGGTGCGGCTTGGCGGCGGCCAGAGCATCCCTGGATGATCAACCTGCTGGTGGTGCTGCGGGTGTTTCTGCAAGCGCAGGCCAAGGGCGATCAGGTCGATTTGGTGCGGGTCAATGATACCGGCTGGTCGCTGCACGAAGATCAATGGATACGCTTGACCGAATGGCTTGAGAGCGAACAGATTATCACTCGTACTCAGCAAGGCTCTTATGTGTTGTGTCGTGACCTCGGTACACTGGAGTTGAGCAGCTTGCTAGAACGTATGCCCGAGCCAATGCTGACCAACGAGAACCTTCCTGCTGCGGTTTTGGGGGCTGGGGAATGGTTTCCGGTGTTTAGTGAAGCGCTTGCAAATGCCGATGAAGCAAGGCGCAGTGCCTTGAAAGGTAGTGTGAAACACTGGTTGATTGACCCGCAACCGGCCAGGGCCGAGCCGGAGCAGCTTATGGAAAAGGTGTGCTGATGCTGTTTATCAGGAGTACTCTGCTACTGGTGATCTGCCTATTGTCGGCCTGTGATGCGCCGGGATGGCTGGATCAGCACGGAAATACCATGACTCGCGATCAGCTGACGGGAAAGCGTGTGGTGGTTAATTACTGGGCTCAGTGGTGCGCACCTTGCCGTGAAGAGCTGCCAGAGCTGAACCGCCTGGCACGGGACTTTCCGCACGCCCTGATCATCGGTATCGACTTTGATGCGGCCAAGGGTGATGCGTTACTGGCTGCGACTGAAAAGATGGGTATTGAGTTTGCCGTGCTAGGTCATGACTTTGCTGCTGACCTGGGGCTGGAAAAGCCAGCGGTCTTGCCCACCACCTACATTCTTGATGAGCAAGGTGAGCTGGTGCATACCTTGCGAGGGCCGCAGCACTACGACGACATTGCAGCGCTGCTGCAATAATTCGCTGATCAATCTGGTGAGGTTTGAATGAGCTCTCTCTGTATGCAAGTAAAGATTTCTGGCAAGGTGCAAGGCGTTGGTTTCAGACAGGCTGCGGTGCGACAAGCTGCGCAGCTATCGGTCGATGGCTGGGTGCGCAATGAGGACGACGGCACTGTCTCTGCGCTGGTGTGTGGTGAGGTCGACGCGGTCGAAGCGATGCTGGCTTGGCTTGGCAAAGGGCCGTCAGGCGCGGAGGTCGGTGGGCTGGCTGCAAGTACGTGCGCCTGGCAGGATATTGCAGGTTTCGTGCAGTTCTAGATGTCACAGAGGCCGGGTTGCACAGTAAGCAGGTGCAACCTATTCGTTGACATACCAGTAGGTGTACCAGTAATCGAGCACTTTGTCTGGATAGCGGTTGCTACCCAGGCTGCCGTTGTAGCGAGCTAGCGCGCGGCGAAGGTTGCCATGCTCCTTGTCCATATAGAACTTCAAGATGGCGCAGCCGTAGCGCAGGTTGGTTGCCAGATCTATGAGGTTGTCGTCTTGTCTGCCCAGCTCGGCTTTCCAGAAAGGCATGACCTGCATGACGCCTTGAGCGCCCACGCGCGACAGGGCATAGCGGTCAAACAAGCTCTCGGCATGCATGACAGCGATAACCAGGTCAGGTTTCAGGTTGGCTCGTCGCGCCTCCCGGTGGGTCAGGCGCAGCAGCGTCAAGCGCTCTTCTTCATCCTTGATGAAGGGCGCTAGCCGGGTGGACATATCCATCAGCCATACTTCGGCATCAAATCGATCCTGAAAGCTCTCCGACTGCGCAATGGTACGCATCAAGGACGCTTTTAGCTCCGGATCTGCCTCTGTCGCCAGCACCGAGGCGCTAAATTGCAGAGACCATATAAGGACAACAAGCCGTGATAGCATCAGCTGTTACTCGCCTGCTGTTGCGTCACCCAGCGCCTGAATAAAATCACCTTGTAGTTGGGGGTCGCCGGTGGTGAGCAAAATCAGCATGTTCTCCAGCTGGCTTGACTCCTCGTTGAGCCCCAAAGCGGCTAGCCGCTGTACGCGATGCACCCACTGATTTACATCATCCTCTTCAAGGTTGTCGTAAATCAGCTTCTCGGCTTCCTGCAGCTTGCCGCGCAGGCCACGATCTACCAGTAGCGTCGTTTCCGTTTGTACGCCAGGTTCAGCAATGGCGGTCAGTCGGATGATACGCACTTCGTCAAAGTTGAGCCCGACGAAGTCTTCATCCAACAGGTTCAACCGCAGTTGGCCATCCTGATCAGTCTGGCGACTGACGCGCACCTCGCCGATTGCCAGGTTTACCCGTTGGTTGGCCCAGGGCAGACTCTGAAACTGATCCTGCTGGTCTATCGGGTTGCCCGCGCTATCGAGTTGAGTCACCGTATACAGTCGGCTCTCGGTCACCTTGATACTGCGATGCGGTGTATCCATAACCTTGGGCTCGCCAGCGTCAATACTGAGGCTGTGGCTGACCAGCTCGCGCTCAATGCCACCGCTGGTCGGCTCATTACCCCCTGGCTGCGCTGCACACGCCTGGAGCAGAACAAGTACTGCGCCGGCCCAGGCCAGACGAGCATACCCTGGTGACAGGTTCGAGGTGTTCATCAGGCTTGCTGTAACCGGGTCAGTAAATGATCAAGCATGGCATCAGCTGCAACGGTGGTCGCTTCCTTGTCTCCGCGGAATTTATACTCGAGCTGACCGTCAGCGAGGCCGCGATCACTGATAACGACGCGATGGGGGATGCCAATAAGGTCCATATCGGCAAACTTGACCCCGGGGGAGACTTTCTTGTCTCGGTCGTCCAGTAGTACATCGATGCCAGCTTTGCTTAGCCCATCGTATAGCGCCAGGGTTGCTTCTTTAACCGCCTCGGAGCTTTCCAGCTTCATCGGTATCAGAGCCACCTGGAAGGGGGCTAGCGCATCGGGCCAGAGAATACCTCGGTCGTCGTAATTCTGTTCGATGGCGGCGGCGACTACGCGAGAAACACCAATGCCATAGCAGCCCATGGTCAGGGTGGCCGTCTTGCCATTTTCGTTAAGCACGGTGCAGTTCATTGCCTGGCTGTACTTTTGACCTAGCTGAAAAATATGCCCCACTTCGATACCGCGTTTGATGACCAGTGTGCCGTCGCCATCAGGGCTGGTATCGCCCTCGACGACATTACGCAGATCAGCAGCTTCATCAAAGTGCGCATCACGCTCCCAGTTAACGCCGGTGAAATGCTTGCCATCCTGGTTGGCGCCGCAGACGAAGTCAGCCAGGTGAGCGGCGCTGTGATCGGCGATGACCTTGATGTCCATGCCGACTGGGCCAATGGAACCAGGCTTGCAGCCAATGGCTGCAATTATCTGCTGCTCGCTCGCAAAGGTAAGCGGGGACATGATCGCAGGATGATTTTCAGCCTTGATCTCATTCAGCTCGTGATCGCCGCGCAGCACCAGTGCAATCAGCGACTGCGGCTTGTCTTCTTCCTCTGCGGCCAACACGATCAGGGTCTTGACTGACTGCTCGGCAGGCAGCTGCAGGAAGCTGCTGACGGCGGCGATGGTCAGTTGGTCGGGGGTGTCGACCAGTGTTTTTTGCTGTGACGGAGCAGGGCGCTCGCCCTGTGGCAGCTGGGCAGTCGCTTTTTCCATGTTGGCGGCATAGTGACCGCTATCGGAGAACACGATGGCATCCTCACCTGATTCGGCGAGGACGTGGAACTCGTGCGAGCCTTCGCCGCCAATAGAGCCGTTGTCGGCAACGACCGGGCGGAAATCCAGACCCAGGCGAGAAAAAATATTACAGTAGGCCTGATACATTGCGTCATAGGTCTGCTGCAGCGACTCCTGGCCGAGATGGAAGGAGTAAGCATCCTTCATCAGGAATTCGCGGCCGCGCATCAAGCCAAAACGCGGACGAATTTCGTCACGAAACTTGGTTTGAATCTGATACATGTTTATCGGCAGCTGCTTGTAGCTGGATATCTCGTTGCGGACCAGGTCGGTGATCACTTCTTCGTGGGTCGGCCCTACGCAGAAATCGCGGTCATGACGGTCCTTCAGGCGCAACAGCTCAGGACCGTACTGCTCCCAGCGACCTGATTCCTGCCATAGTTCAGCAGGCTGAATAGCCGGCATCAGCACTTCCAGTGCGCCGGCCTTATCCATCTCTTCACGCACCACGGCTTCGACTTTGCGCAGCACGCGCAATCCCATCGGCAGCCAGGTGTAAAGTCCGGAGGCGATTTTGCGAATCATACCGGCTCGCAGCATTAGCTGATGGCTGATGACGGTGGCGTCGGAAGGGGTTTCCTTCAGAGTAGAGATAAGATACTGGCTGGTACGCATGGGCGGGGTTTGTCCTGAAATTGCGGGCAGATATTGCGGGTATTGTACGATTGTGTCGGGGAGCCGTATAGCCTGTCGGCATGACTTGGCAGGGGTAAAGAGAAATAAAAAAACCCGGCCTGAGCCGGGTTTTTTATACTGCCTGGTTGCTTAGAGCAGGTTCCAGGTGTAACCGACGATCAGACGGTTCTCGTCGACGTCGCCGTTAACGCCTCGGCCGTTAGTGCCGGTGCCGACATTTTGGCGTACAGTCGCATTGCGCCAGCGGATGTTGAGACCTTCCAAAGTACCATTTTGTACAGTGTACTTCAGCTCGCTATCACGTTCCCAGCGAGAGTCGGAAAGGCCAGGAGCTACGTCAATGTCATCACCTTTGATGTAGCGTGTCATGAAGCTCAAGCCGGGAATACCCATGCCTGCGAAGTCGTAGTCATAACGAGCCTGGTAAGACTTCTCGTCCTTGGCGTTGAAATCCAGATACTGGATAGAGTTGGCCAGGAAAATGTCGCCATCAGTGTAGTAGTAGCCTGCGTCACCATTCATTTCCTGGTAAGCAACACCAAAGGCGTGGTTGCCAGCGCCCAAAGTGAAGGCCAGAGATGCTGCCTAGTTGTCTACTTCTTCTCCATCCGAGCTATTTTCATCGCTGGTGTCGTAGTAAGCAAAGTTGGTGTTCAGGCTCAGATCATCGCCCAGTGGCATGGTCCAGTCAGCGCCCACAAAGTAGCGGTCGTAGAAGTCTTCAGCTTCCGCGCCGTACAAAGTTACACTCAGGTTGTCGGTGAAAGTGTAAGTACCGCCGAGGTAGGTCAGGTCGTCACCATCGGTGATTGCGCCGTCAGTTTCGTTGGGCTGATTCATTTCACTGCGGTCGGTCAGACGACCGGCTTCAACGAAGAGGCCATCGATAGACTGGTTGGTGATGCTGTAGCCTTGATAATGGCTGGGCAGCAAACGGGCGTCGTCGTAAGCGGCAACTGGGTTTTCTGGCATATGAACGCCGTAACGCAGTACGGTATCGTCCAGGATGGCCATCTTAACTGCGCCACGGATTTCTGAGTATTCGTCATCGGCATCGTTGTTGCCGTCGACAGGCAGTAGGCCTGTGCCGGAGCGCCCACGACCGCTGTCCAGCTTGATGCCCATGGAAGCGATAACGTCAGCACCGAAGCCAATTGGGCCTTGAGTGAAGCCAGACTCGAAGTTCATCAGGAGGCTGGTAGCAGACTCTTCGCGCTTGCCTATGCCGTTGTTGTCGCGACCATTGCGGAAATCACGGTTGAAATAAACGGTGCGGTTGTAAAGGGTCGCGGAAGCGCCTTCAATAAACCCTTCGCCTTCTGCCATTGCGCTGCTGGCCAGCATGCCGTTACCGGCTGCGACCGCGAGTGCAAGCGAACTCCATTTAACTACGTTTTTCATCGGTGTGCTCCTTGATAGAAAAAATGCAAAACAACTAGGCTTTTGGCAGCCCTGAAATTCTTGTTTTCGCAGGACATTAAAGCATTTAAGCAAAATATGTTAAAGCAAGCGCCGCAAAAACAGTATCTTGTTACAACAACGTTATAGAGGGCGGCGGCAAAAACTGAGTGCAACACCTGACCTTTCCGGTACGGTGCTGCCCTATGTCTTATTCCGAACTCAGCGTTGCAGAGCGTGCCACCATTCAAGTTAGTCATGCCCAAGGCCTCAGCTT
>NZ_JACGWE010000044.1:0-23918 GCF_014077575.1 Pseudomonas sp. 5Ae-yellow
AGTCGCCGCGATGCTCTTGCACCATCCGCACGGCTCGTTCACGGACTTCAGGGGAAAACTTGTTTGTCTTGTTCATGGCTTCATCTTCTCAGGAGTTGAAGCCTCCGCGAAACCCGGGGCGGTTCACATTGAGTTCTGCAGCTTCCAGCAAGCTATAGCCAAGTAAAAACAAGCTTAAATTGAGTTATTGCTCGTTTTTTATATTCCTTCAATCGCCCCCCATTCAGCATCTCAGCCAAAAAACCAAGGCTTACTGGCAGGGAAAGCTTTGCTCGCGCCAAGATAAGCCAGAACCTGGGTATATGTGCCTGAATCAACCTCCACTGCAATACCGAGAAAAAAATTTCAGCAGGTCGAGCGGCAGCTCACCTAGTCTGAAATTCTGCTTGCGACGCGTTCTTATGCCTGACCGCTCTGAGGCAACTCAACTTTATGACCTGGTAGCTGAGCAGATCAAGACATAGCTATCGGGCAGAGGGCCGCGTGTACTTCCCAATAGAGAAACAATGAGTGGCGAAGAGTACGTCGTACCAGATACGGTAGACGAAAATGCTCACGGGAAAGCCAAGTAGCTAGGACGAGATAGATTGGCTATTCAAGAAGGCGACGTCGAGCCACTTTCATTGATTGCTGTTTTAGCACTATCGCGACAGCTCGACGCGGCCTCAGCACTGAGACCGCATGCAAACCAAGACATGCTACCGGGTATGGGCTGAGGTATGGGCTGGCAAGAAGTAGAAAAAACAAAGCCCCTATTTACGGGGCCTTGAGTAAAAATAGTGGCGGAGAGTCAGGGATTCGAACCCTGGGAACTGTTGCCAGTTCAACGGATTTCGAATCCGTCCCGTTCGACCACTCCGGCAACTCTCCAAGTCGGCGCGTATAGTAGCAGCTTTCGCCTGTTTGACGGAAGCTGCCGGCGCGTTCAGGGAAGTTCGACGCCCAGACGCTTGGCGACTTCTTCGTAGGCTTCGATCACGCCGCCCAGGCCCTGACGGAAGCGGTCCTTGTCCATTTTCTTGCGGGTTTCCTTGTCCCATAGGCGGCAGCCGTCGGGGCTAAACTCGTCGCCCAGCACGATTTCACCCTTGAACAGACCAAACTCCAGTTTGAAATCGACCAGCATCAGGCCGGCGTCATCAAACAGGGCTTTGAGTACGTCGTTGACCTGCAGGGTCAGCTCTTGCATGCGCGTGAGCTGCTCGGCGGTGGCCCAGCCGAAGGTGACGACGTGCGACTGGTTAATAAAGGGGTCACCCTTGGCGTCGTCCTTCAGAAACAACTCAAAGGTCGGCGGCGTTAGCGCCATGCCCTCTTCAACACCCAGGCGCTTGACCAGGCTACCGGCCGCGTAGTTTCGCACTACGCATTCGACCGGAATCATGTCGAGCTTTTTGACCAGACACTCGGTATCGGACACCAGGCTGTCGAACTGGGTAGGAATACCGGCGTCCTGCAGTTTTTGCATGATGAAGGCGTTAAAGCGGTTGTTAACCATGCCTTTACGATCGAGCTGTTCGATCTTTTTCCCATCAAAGGCGGAGGTGTCGTTACGGAACAGCAGGATCAGCCGGTCCGGATCATCTGTGGTGTAAACCGATTTGGCCTTACCGCGATACAGTTCAGTACGTTTTTCCATTATCGGCTCCCGCTTTGCGCGCAATGGTGATGGGATAATCCCGAAATAGTCTGCCAAGGCAGGCCCTGATTCTGCTCTGCCAGCAGCAATTCGCCAGACCAACCCGCTAACGCATCAGTTAATGCGTCACGCGCCAGTTCTGGCCGGTTGTTCTTTTCACTGATGTGGGCAATGGCAATGTGCTGCAACTGCTCCAGATCAATCATGCCCAGCAGGCTGGCAGCCTGCTGATTACTCAAATGTCCCAGTTCTCCGCCAACTCGCGCCTTAAGAAAGCCAGGATAGGGACCATACGCCAGCATGTGCGGGTCATAGTTGGCTTCCAGAAAAAGCGCATCCAGCCTGGCGTATTGCTCTACGATCCAGGGTGTAATGCTGCCAGTGTCAGTCAGCACTCCTAAACGCTCGCGGCCATTATCAAACACAAACTGACAAGGCTCGCGCGCATCATGGGGCACCGCGACCGGGCTGACTTCCAGGTCGCCTATCAACAGCGGGCTGTGCAGATCAATCCAGCGCAAATCCAGGCCTTCCTGACGCAAGGCGTAACCCGTGCCGGGCGTCAGGTAGACGGGCAGATCGAAACGACGTGCCAGCTTTGCCACACCCTGAATATGATCAGAGTGCTCGTGCGTCACCAGTACCGCCGTCAGCTGATCACCACCGATACCTGCCTGACGCAGGCGCTGCTCGGTGGAGCGCAGACTGAAGCCGCAATCTACCAGCAGCCGGGTGTTGCCCTGCTCGATCAGCGTACCGTTACCCTTACTACCACTACCAAGGGAACAGTAGCGCACTAGCTCAGGACCCTTCGTTCAGGTTATCCCGGATCTTCTGCAGCAAGTCGCGGGCGACAGTGCCATCAGCGGCCTTTTCGATGCCAGCGTCTACTGTCACTTCAATACGATTAGAGACTGGCGTCAGGCGTACCTGGATCTGGCTCGCCGCCGCGCTCTCGTCTTTCTCGTCTTCGTCGTCGCCGCCAAACCAGCCAGAGAAGAAACCAGGTTCTTCCTTGTCGCTACGCGTCTGATCCAGGTCGACGTAGTACACACCGGAGCTGCGGTTAAAGTCGGTTACCAACACATCGGCACGCGAGAGAGAGTCACCGACTTCAACCCAGGCACGATTAAAGTCAGTGCTCATCGCCAGCACGCTGTTGCCTGCGCCGTCCTGCTCAAGGGAGGTCTGGATCGGACCGATGTTGGCAAGACTGGAGCCCTGGCCACTGTTGCGATTGGCTATGCTCTGGTTGAGGTAGGTTTCCAGCTCGGCCAACAGGCCGCGCTCAAAGCCGGAAATATCGGACCGGCTTGGCCACTCGCTGTCATCATCGCCGATATCGCGGCTTTGATGAATGACTCGCACTTCGCTGGAACCGGCATTGACGCCGGGCTCAAGACGTATGCGAAAACGCTGCTCTTCGCCATCGATACGACGCCCTTCTTCCAGCGTTGGCAGCAAGCGACGAACCAGTGGACTGTAGGCTCCCTTGGAGAAATCCATCCAGTCAGTCGAAAACTGGCTCAGCGCGCGGTCATGCTGCGCCATTGGCACTTGATAATCTGCCCAGAAACGCTCTAGCAAAGGCCATACGTCAGTCGCCGGCAATTGCGCCAACAACCAGCGGTCGCGACCATCCTGCTGCAAGGAAAAGGCTGCAGTATCAGCGCTCGCCAGCATGGGCTGAGGGCGTGGGGTTTCATAATCCTTCGCGGAAACCCCTGTGGCAGAAATCTGCCCTGGAACTGGCAACAAGTCACCAATCGGCTTGCTCTGCAGATCCGCTGGCACCGTCATGCGTGGTTGCACTTGCGCGTCCTGGTAGTCACTGCCGCGATCGCGGAAATAACCTTCATCGCCCATCAGATAACCACAGCCGCTGAGGCTGGCCAGTACACCTATAGTCAGTGCGCTAAGCACAGGCTTCATAAACGTTTCCTTGGTAAACAGGTTTCCGGTTTGATCAAAGCAAGCCGCACTGACGCAGGGCTTCATGAACCGTATCGTGACAACGTGAGCTAAGCGGGGTTAGCGGCAAACGAATACCGTCGGCGATCAGCCCCATTTCCAACAGCGCCCACTTCACCGGAATGGGGTTGGACTCGATAAACAGTGTTTTATGCAGCGGCATCAAGGCATCGTTCATGCTGCGTGCTGCATCATGATCACCACGCAAGGCGGCCGCACACAGCTCGTGCATGGCGCGCGGTGCAACGTTGGCAGTGACCGAAATATTGCCTTTGCCGCCCAACAGGATAAGTTCTGCGGCGGTAGCATCGTCACCGGAATAGACTGCCATGCGGTCGCCTACGCGCTGGATCACTTCCGCTGCGCGCTGCAAGTCACCCGTAGCCTCTTTGATACCGACGATATTGCTGATATCCGCTAGACGCTCAACGGTTTCCGGCAACATATCGCATGCGGTACGGCCTGGAACGTTGTACAGAATCTGCGGAATGGCGACGGTTTCAGCGATATGCTTGTAATGCAGATACAAACCTTCTTGCGTTGGCTTGTTGTAGTAAGGCGTTACCAATAGCGCCGCATCGGCTCCGACGCTGCGGGCAGCTTCAGTCAGCTCGACCGCTTCGCGGGTGGAGTTGGCACCGGTACCGGCAATAACCGGAATACGGCCAGCAACCTGCTGTACCACGCGGCGAATGGCTTCCTTGTGCTCACCCATATCCAGGGTGGCGGACTCGCCAGAGGTGCCCACGGCAACAATGCCATCGGTGCCATTTTCCAGATGAAAGTCAATCAGGCGCTCAAGTGCCTCCCAATCAAGATTCCCGCGGGAATCCATCGGTGTTACCAGCGCCACCAGGCTGCCTGAAATCATGCAACTGCTCCACTTGAAACATTAAACGACAATGGTACTTTCGCCGTGCAGCCAGCACAAGGGACGCCCACACTCAAATAGCACCTGTTGGCCGCTAAAACTGGCAGTTGAACCGCCGGGAGCAGGCTGTGACAATAGCCGCTGCGTTTTCGTGTGCCAACCGGCACTCGTTACCCCTTTTTTTGAGGATCATCATGTCCAGCACCCCCAGTCAACGCGATCAGTATCTGGTCATCAACGTGATGGGTCAGGAAACGACGGCGCTAGCCAGCATGCTGACCCGTCTGTGCACGGAACAGCGCTGCAGCATAGTCAACAGCCGCATGAGCCGACATGGCACGTGCGCAGTGCTGTTGCTTCAGGTCAGTGGCAATTGGGACGCGCTGGCCAGACTCGAAACCCTGTTGCCGCCGCTTGCCAAGCGCGAACACTTTGTGCTGTCGATGAGCCGCAGCCAGAGCATTGAGGAGCGCCCGCAGGCCCTGCCCTACAATGTCTTTGTCACTGCAGCGCAACGACCGGAGCTGGTCGGCGAACTCTGCACTTTCTTCCAGCAGCTCAGCATTGACATTGAAGACCTGCAAAGCTTTACCTACCTGGCGCAGCATACCGGGACAGCGATGATCAACCTCACGCTGACCATTGCCATACCCGCGAGAACGCAGCTTAGCTGGCTGCGAGAGCAGTTCCTGGATTTCTGTGACGAACTCAATCTTGATGCCGTGATCGAACCCTGGCGCCCTTTGCACTGAACCTGACGAGGCAACTATGACCATCGAACTCAACAAGCCACTCCCCGCGTTTACAGCCAAAGCGACCAACGAGCAGACCGTCAGCCCCGAGAGCCTGGCGGGCAGCAAGGCGGTGATCTACTTCTACCCCAAGGACAACACGCCCGGCTGCACGACCGAAGGCCAGGACTTCCGTGATCAGTTTGCCGCATTCCGCGACGCTGGCGCAGTAATCTATGGCGTTTCGCGCGATAGCCTGCGCACCCACGCCAACTTCAAGGCCAAGCATGAGTTTCCCTTTGAGCTGATCAGCGACCCGGAAGAAGAGCTGTGCAAGCTGTTTGACGTAATCAAACTCAAAAAGCTCTATGGCAAGGAGTACGAAGGTATTGAACGCAGCACCTTCCTGATCGATGCCAAGGGCGTGCTGCGGCAGGAGTGGCGCAAGGTCAAGGTGCCCGGGCACGTGGCCGACGTACTGGCGGCCGTGCAAGCGCTTGACTGAGTAACCGCCTGGTTACCCTGCAATGCTTATTGCGGGGTGACCGAGGCGTCCGAGGTATCGCTGGCGGCTTCCAGGCCACGCGGCCAAGCGTAGAGCACAGCCTTGAACAAGGTGGCCAGCGGAATAGCAAAGAACACGCCCCAGAAGCCCCACAACCCGCCAAAGATAAGCACTGCGGCGATGATAGCGACCGGGTGAAGATTAACCGCCTCGGAAAACAGTACCGGCACCAGCACGTTGCCATCGAGCATCTGGATCACGCCGTACACCACCATCAGCACCATAAACTCGTTGCTCAAGCCCCACTGAAACAGGCCAATCATGGCAACGGGAATAGTCACCACCGTAGCGCCTATATAGGGCACCAGCACCGACAACCCCACCAGAACGGCCAACAGGGCTGCGTAGTTAACGCCCAAAATGGCGAACGAGATGTAGGTCACGACCCCCACGATAAGAATCTCAACCGCCTTGCCACGTATATAGTTGCCGATTTGCTCATTCATTTCCTGCCAGACCAGCTTCATCAGCCGTCGCTCGCGGGGTAAATGGCGCACTAACCAACCGGTCAGCTGCTGGCTATCCTTGAGAAAGAAAAACACCAGAATCGGCACCAGTACCAGATACACCAGCATGGTGATAACAAAAGGCAGGCTGGACAGCGACTGCGACAGTACCCATTGGCCAAATTGCCCCACCTCGCCATTGACCGACGAGATCAGGCGCTCAATCTGGGTTTCAGTCACGATAGAGGGGTAGAGCTCGGGCAAATGCATAAGCTGGTCCTGCCACTCACCAATCATGCGCGGCGCTTCATTGAACAGATTCAACATTTGCCGCCAAACCAGCGGCAGAATAACGCCCAACAGCGCAGCCAGGGCGCCGAGAAAGACCAGGAACACCAACCACACCGCGACCCAGTGCGGGAAATGCCAGCGTTGCAGACGCGTGACCAGACCCTGCAGCAAGTAGGCGAGCACCACCCCCGTCAGCAAAGGCGCGAGCTTGTCCCCAAAGGTGATGATGATGGCGAAACCCAACGCCAGTACAACAGCCAGCACCACAGCTTCTTCATCAGAAAAGTAGCGCTGAACCCAACCTTGAAACACTTTTAACATGGTAATTATTCTGCTTTGCGCAACCAATAAAGGAATTCGCCGTCCAATTCGCGGGCGGCCAATAGCTGGTGACCAGAGAGTTCGGCAAAGCGCTGAAAGTCACGCTGCGAACCGGCATCCGTAGCCACCACATGTAGAGTCTGTCCTGATAGTATGCTGTTAAGCGCCTGCTTGGCTTTCAGCAAGGGCAAAGGGCAGCTAAGACCTCGCGCATCAAGATAACAATCGAAAGGCAGGTTTTGTGACTCAGAGACCATGCATACACTCCAGAACGAATGGGCCACAGTATAGCCTTGTCAGCACGCCGACAGACAACTTGTACTCATGGGTATGAAGCAAAATATGACAACGACAAGAACACCCGCTGCACGCTGGCTATCAAGTGCTTTGCTCGGCGCTGCTCTGGTGCTGCCTGCACTGCCTGCGCAGTCCGACGACGGTTATAACCTGCCCACCTTGGGAGACACCAGCTCTTCCATGATGTCACGCGAGCAGGAATACCAACTAGGCCGCACCTGGCTGACGATGCTGCGCGGCGCGGTACCGACACTGGAAGATCCGCAGCTCAAGAGCTTCGTTGAAAGCCGCGTCTACGCGCTGGCAGAAACCAGTCAGCTAGCTGATCGGCGGCTGGCCTTTGTCATGATCGACAGTCCACAACTAAACGCCTTCGCCGCACCCGGCGGCGTTGTCGGCGTAAACGCCGGGTTGTTCTTGCACGCGCAGACTGAAGCTGAATTTGCCTCGGTAATGGCCCACGAACTGGCTCACTTGTCACAACGGCATTTCGCGCGTGGCCTGGAGCAGCAACAAAAGATGCAAGTACCCTTCATGACAGCCATGCTCGCCAGCATAATACTGGCCGCTGCGGGTGGCGGTGACGCCGGCTTTGCGGCACTGGCCTCGACCCAGGCCGCCGCGATTCAGGAGCAGCGCCGCTTCTCGCGACAAAATGAGCAAGAAGCTGACCGTATTGGCCTGACCAACCTGGTCGCCGCTGGCTACGATCCGCTGGCGATGCCCAATATGTTTGAGCGCCTGGCACAACTGAGCCGCTTCGACTCCACTCCGCCCGAGTTCTTGCTGACTCACCCGGTTAGCCAGTCGCGTATGGCTGATACGCGTAACCGTGCAGCGCAACTACCTGTTGGCGGCGAAGACGATACAGTCGAGTACCAGATGATGCGCGCACGCGTGCAGATTCATTACGAGAGTAGCCCGGGGCTCTCAGCGAAACGCTTTGGCATACTGCTGGATGAACACGACGGCAACCATGACGCTGCGCGCTATGGCCTAGCGCTGGCGCTAACCCGTGGCGGCCAGCATGACCAGGCAGAAGAAACCCTGGCACCGTTACTGGAGAAAGAGCCGCACAATCTTACCGTTGCTCTGGCCCAGGTCGAAATCGATAATAACCGTGGCCGACTAGCATCAGCCCTCACTCGCACCCGAGAGCTGTTGCGCAACTACCCTGGCAACTATCCGCTGCAATTTATTGAGGCCGACTTACTCCTCAAACAGCAGAACTACGCCGCGGCCGAGCAAGCCATCAACCGCTTGGCGAGCCAACGCACGGGCGATCCCGATGTCTGGTACCTGGCTGCAGAGATCCGCGGATTGGCGGGCAATATTCTGGGCGTTCATTTGGCTCGGGCCGAGTACTTTATGCTGACAGGCGATACCGACCAGGCCGGCGAGCAGCTTGATCTTGCGCTCAAGCGCGCCAACGGCAGTTTTGTCATGAGCTCACGTATACGCGCACGCCAGGACGAACTGGCGCGCCAGCGCAGACAGATTGAATCGCTTTAAGGCATAGATCCGCTTAATGGATCAACCTTGTCAGCCAGAAGACACCGCGGCGACTGAGCACACTCAGTCGCCGCTAGCGGTCAGGCGTTACCCTTTACCGCCATATTGGCTAAACGGGTGAAGTCGAGCATGCGGTCTAGGGGCTTGACCGCACGTGGAATGAGCTGCGCATCCACCAAGATCTCATCAGTGCCCTGCTCCAGGCTTTGCAGCACGCGTGGCAGCGTGTTCATTGCCATCCATGGGCAGTGAGCACAACTGCGGCACGCCGCACCATTACCCGCGGTAGGCGCATCAATCAACAAACGATCAGGCGCAGCCTGCTGCATCTTGTAAAAAATACCGCGATCGGTCGCGACGATGAAGGTGGGGTTAGGCAACTCCTGCGTCGCCTTGATCAGCTGACTGGTAGAACCAACCACATCCGCCAATTCGACGACTGACTGCGGTGATTCGGGGTGAACCAGCACTGCGGCCTCTGGATGAACCTTGAGCAAGTCTTCCAGCGCTTTGGCCTTGAACTCCTCATGCACGATGCAAGAACCTTCCCACAGCAGCATGTCTGCGCCAGTTTCGCGCTGAATATAGTTACCCAGGTGTTGATCGGGGGCCCAGAGAATCTTCTCACCCTTATCCATCAAATGCTCAACGATTGGTAGTGCGCAACTGGACGTCACGACCCAATCTGCGCGCGCTTTGACCGCCGCCGAGGTATTGGCATAGACCACCACAGTGCGATCTGGATGCTGATCACAAAACGCGGAAAACTCATCAATCGGGCAACCGATATCCAGCGAGCAGGTCGCCTCGAGCGTCGGCATCAGCACGCGCTTCTCCGGACTGAGGATTTTAGCGGTCTCACCCATAAAGCGAACACCCGCAACCAACAAGGTGCTGGCGGGATGATCTCGACCGAAGCGCGCCATCTCAAGGGAGTCAGATACGCAGCCACCGGTCTCTTCAGCCAGCTCCTGCAGTATCGGGTCGGTATAGTAATGCGCTACCAGCACCGCGTTGTGCGCTTTGAGAGAGGCCGCGATACGGGCTTTGTAATCCGCCTTTTCTGCGTCGCTCAGCAGTGCTGGAGCCTTGGCATCAAGGTGTGCCTGCACCAGCAGGCGTTCAGAAATCTGCGACATATTCTCATCCATCCGGAGAACAATAGAAGACCAGGATTGTATCACGCCGCGCTGATGCAGCAGACATGCCGAAGGCGGCTGCGTTACAGGCAGGCTAACGCCGTACCCATCAGCTGGCGTCGACTAGCAGGAAGCTAAAACTGCAGTGCAATGAGAAACAGAACACCGCAAAGCGAGCAATACAGACTCTATGCCTGCTGGCAGACCGCAGCAAATAAGGATTTTAAAGCGAATATCAGGAGGGATCCAAAATGGTGGGTCGTGTAGGATTCGAACCTACGACCAATTGGTTAAAAGCCAACTGCTCTACCAACTGAGCTAACGACCCGTTTGGACGAGCGGTATATTACTGATTTATCAGTTAAATTCAAGCTTTTTTAACACAACCCAATCTTCAACGATAGCGCGTGGGATCCACAAGCCCCGCAGCAGCAAAGCCTTCGGCACGCAGACGGCAGCTGTCGCAGCGACCACAGGCTAACCCGTGCTCGCTCGCCTGGTAGCAGGATACGGTCTGACTGTAATCCACCCCAAGACGAGTACCAGCCTGCACAATTTCGGCTTTACTCAAATGCTGCAGTGGCGCCTGGATACGAAAACCATCCCCTTCAACACCTTCGCGCGTCGCCAGGTTCGCCAGCTGCTCGAAGGCGGCGACAAACTCAGGTCGGCAATCCGGATAGCCCGAGTAGTCCACCGCATTGACACCAATGAAAATATCCCGCGCACTCAGCACTTCTGCCCACCCGAGCGCCAATGCCAGAAATACGGTATTGCGGGCCGGAACGTAGGTCACCGGGATGCCCTGCTGCGCCTGCTCCGGCACTGCCACGTCGGTATCTGTCAGCGCGGAGCCGCCCATACCATCGAAATCAAGGCCAATCACCTTATGCTCGACCACCCCGACAGCTTTCGCCAGCGCCTTTGCGGCGTTCAGCTCGGCTCGATGCCGCTGGCCGTAATCAAAGCTGATGCTGTAACACTGATAACCCTGCGACTGCGCCATCGCCAGCACCGTTGCGGAGTCGAGTCCGCCGGAGAGCAGAACGACCGCTTTAGCGGGAGTATGAGCCGTGGTCATCTAAGGTATCCCAGTGAAGTGGGTAATCGGAGGGCTTAAACCAGAAAAGGCAGCTCGCCAAACAGCGAGCTGCAAAAACAGAAAACGCGGCCAGATGGCCAAAAAGCTCAGTTAAGGGTGTTCAGTTCGCGCCCAGCTAGTTGCGCGGCGGATGAGTCTGGGTACTTACTCACCACTTGCTGAAACAGGTCACGCGCTTTGTCATCGTGCCCCAAGCGACGTTCAACCTCACCCAACTTGTACATTGCATCCGAGCCCTTGCGATGGTCCGGGTAGCGGCTAATCACCTGAGCGAAAGCTTTACCAGCGGAATCAAGATCGGACTGGACCAAATAAACCTCACCCAGCCAGTACTGCGCATTACCTGCGTATTGACTGTCGGGGTAGCGGCGTAAGAAAGCGGTAAAGGCCTGAATAGCCTTATCAAAATCGCGCGTTTTGACAAAGTCAAAAGAAGCGTCATACAACAGCTTTTCGCGCTCCGGATCTGCGGGTGCCGGGGTGGCACTCTCTTCCGGCGCGGAGGCAGCAGGGTCGCCCGACAATGGAGCACCGGTGATTGGCTCTGCAGCCGATGAAGCAGGAGCGCTCTGACTGGACAACCTACGATCAATATCTTCGTAGCGCTCCAGCTGATCGCGTTCCATCTGTTTCAACTTGTAGCCCTGCTCTTCGAGCAGGCCACGCAGCATGGTTACTTCCTGCTGCAGCTGATACAGCTGTTGGTACAACTGGCCTTCACCAGAAAGGCCAGCCGTGGTCTGAGGGGCTACAGAGGAGCCCGGATAGTTGGTGCCGGCATTACCCGAACTACCTTCTGACACCGGCACCTGCGCCATCGCGCCCATGGGTGCGAGAACACAAGCAAGTACAACTCCTCTGAAACCTTTCATAAGACCTCTTTTATTACTTGCGCAGCTCTACGCGACGATTCTGAGCCATGCTTTCTTCGCTAGAACCCATTACAGCAGGCTTCTCTTCGCCATAGGAAACCAGTTCCAGTTGCGCAGGAGAAACGCCTTGCAGTACCAGGTAGCGCTGAACAGCAGCAGCACGACGCTCGCCCAGAGCCATGTTGTATTCACGGGTGCCACGCTCATCAGTGTGACCTTCCAGAACAACGCGGTTACCGGCAGCTTTCAGATCCTTGGCATGAACATCAAGAGAGCGCATGGCCTCTTGCTTCAGCTCGGAACTGTCGTATTCAAAGTAGAACGTGGTAACGGCACGCAGAGCGGCTTCTTCACTGCTCATGCCGTTGTCCATACCTGCGCCAGAAGTGCCTGCGCCGTAACCAGCGTTAGGATCAACTGCACCAGTGCCGGAAGCGTCGCCGCCCTTGGACGAACAACCTACAACAACGCCGAAAGCAACAATCAGAGCAGCCATTTTACCGAACTTGATAACTTCCATGATGAACTCCTATTAACCCCATATGGTTTAGTGTTGGTGCGCCCTATGGCAGGTATGGGGACCATGATGGTACGCGCAGGTCTGTGAACTGAGTCGGAATTACCGACCGCGCACGACCATTTGTCGATACCAGCATGAGTACACCCCGTCCCTGTTGACGGGTAGCATAAATTAACATAACGCCATTGGGTGAGACAGTAGGTGACTCATCCAAAGATGTATCTGTTAAAACCCTCAGATTGCCCCGTTTGAGGTCTTGAGTAGCAATCTGAAAATTACGATAACCTTCCTGACGGTGCACCATAACCATGGTGCGACCATCGACGGAAAGTTTTGCGTTGGCATTATAATTACCAACAAAAGTCAGGCGCTCGGTAGAGCCGCCGTTGATATTCTGTTTGTAGATCTGTGGCTTGCCGCCTCGATCCGAGGTAAAGGCGATGGTGTTGTTGTCCATCCAGCTCGGCTCGGTATCAATCGCAAAATGATTGGTAATACGGCGCATCTGCTTGCTGCCCAGGTCCATCACGTAAATCTCCGGATTGCCGTCGCGCGACAACACAAAGGCCAGGCGATTACCATCTGGCGACCACGCCGGAGCGCCGTTCAAGCCTTCAAAACTGGTGATCCGCTCGCGACGGCCCGTCTGAATATAGTGCACATAAATTTCCGGACGACGCGACTCAAAGGATACATAGGCGATTCGCTGACCGTCCGGCGCATAGGACGGGCTCAAAATCGGCTCACGCGACTGCAACAACGTCGACGCACGCGCGCCATCATAATCGGAGCGCTGCAGCGTGTAACGGGTGTTATCGGCAGAAAAGCGTTCAGCTGCAACGTAAAGCAACTTGGTATTGAACGCACCCTTTATCCCCGTAATTTCCTCGAATACCTCATCGCTCAAATGGTGCGCCATATCGCGCAATTGAGACTGAGTACCGCTCACGGTTTTTGACAGCAAAACCTGCTCACGCAAAATACTGTAGAGACTATAGTTCAGCTCATAGCGGTCTGTGCCCGGCTGATTGGTAACCTGCCCTACCACCACATAGTCAACGCCAATCATTTTCCAGTCACGGGAATTGATCTCTTCACCCCGCACCGGATAACTCAGCATATTGCTGCGCTCCATCGGAGCAAACATACCAGTATTGCGCAAATCGTTGGCACTGATATCCGCCAGGTCTTCAGACAGCGGCGCACTGCCCTGCCAGCCAAAAGGCACCACGGCGATAGGGGTAGCCTTATCGGTACCACTGGTAATTTCAATTGCCTCCTGCGACAGCGCCAGTTGCGCGGTGCACAGGGCAATCACTGCGATCAGTGCTTGCGTAAATCGTTTCATCAGAATGCCAGATCCTCTGGTTTGAAGCGCAACAGCCGTTGTCTATACATACGGTCGAATGCTGCAGGATTATCGCGTGACAGCGTTTGCATTTCCGGGATTCGGCCCACATTTCGGACAGCCTGAACCGCAGATTGATCAAACCCGGGGTCACCACTAGAACGAGTGACCACCACGTCGGTAATTTGCCCCGTAGGCAACATGCTTAACTGAACCTCAACCACCATGCCATTACGTGCTGTCGGCGGCCTGCGCCACTGCTCGCTCACATAACGGCGAATAACATCATCATAATTGGCCGCAACCTGATCACCAGGGCGATCAGCCTGCGCCTGCTGATACTGCGGCTCATCAGATAGCAGTTCCGCCTGCGCCTTGGCCAGCCTTTCTTCCTGGGCCTTACGCGCCGCATCGGCCTCCGCACGTTTCTTCGCTTCTGCCGCCTCGGCAGCCTTACGTCTTTCTTCAGCCGCCGCCTGCGCCTTACGCCTAGCCTCTTCCTCAGCCTTCTTGCGCTCGGCTTCTGCTTCAGCGCGCTTCTTCGCCGCCTCAGCTTCAGCAGCCTGCTCCGCCTCTTCACGCTTCTTGGCGGCAGCTACTTCAGCGGCCTTACGCTGCTCTTCCGCTTTGGCCTGAGCCTCGGATTTCGCCTCGGCAGCGGCTTCAGCTGCTGCTTGTTCAGCGGCCTTTTGCTCTTCGGCCCTTTGCTCTTGCGCTTTCCTCGCCTCAGCCGCAGCCGCTGCTTGCGTGTTCTCTTGCTGCTGCTCCTGTTGTTTCTTGCGCTCCAGCTCTTCCGCTTCATTGCGCTGCGCCGCAGTGCGTTGCGCTTCGCCAGCGATCTTCTGATCGGTCTGCGTAGTAGCGGGGCTCATCGAGTCCAACTGCACCAACGTCGCCTGCACAATCGGCCTGGCAGGCTCAAAGCTGGGCGCCGTGCTGAAAGAGGCAAACAGCAAAATCGCAACCACCAAATGCACCGCCAATGCCTTAAGCAATGGCGATGAATAGCGCCCGGACGTATCAACCCGCCGGCGATTCTCAGGCGTATTCACGGCGCCTCGGTTATCAGGCCGACATTAGGAACACCCGCCTGCTGCAAGGCGCCCATAGCCATCATGATCACGCCGTAGTTCGCGGCCTTGTCGCCACGAATATAAACCAGCGTATCCGGCTTGGCGCGCATGATCTTGGTGACACCTTCCGTCATGGCTTCCAATGAAACCGCACTGTCGGTCTTGTTCTCGGTATCAACCGACTCGCCAAGATTCCAATAATAAGTGCCGTCGGCCAAAACAGAGAGCGTCAGCACCTGCTGGTTGCTGTCAGACGGCAGCACCTCGCTGGAAACTTGTGGCAGATCAACCTTCACACCCTGATTCAACATGGGCGCCGTTACCATGAAGATCACCAGCAACACCAGCATGACGTCGATGTACGGCACGACGTTCATCTCGGCGACCGGCTTACGCTTCTGGCGTCTGCGCTGCATGTGCATACTCATAAATTCTCCAACTTACTCATCACGCGAGTGAACGCGGCGATGCAGGATGCTGGAGAACTCTTCAGCAAAGGTGTAATACCGCCCAATCAGCATCTCTGAGCGGGCAGAGAAACGGTTATACGCCACAACGGCTGGAATAGCCGCAAACAAACCAATAGCCGTAGCGATCAGCGCCTCGGCAATACCCGGCGCCACTGTCGCTAGCGTCGCTTGCTGAACGGTAGCCAGGCCACGGAACGAGTTCATGATGCCCCAGACCGTACCAAACAGACCCACATAAGGGCTGGTGGAGCCCACCGTAGCCAGAAACGACAAATGCTGTTCGAGCTTCTCCTCTTCCCGCGAGATAGCCACGCGCATGGAACGCTGCACCGCATCCATCACCGCATCCGGATCAACACCGGACTGCTGACGCATGCGCGAGAATTCTTTGAAGCCGGCGCGAAATATCTGCTCGAGACCGGAATCTTCATCAGGCGAGCCTGTCACCTGACGGTAAAGCTGGGATAAATCAACACCGGACCAGAAACGATCCTCAAAATCATCCAGCGCATTCTTCGCGGAGCGCATAAAGCTGCTGCGCTGAAAAATCATCACCCATGACACCACAGACGCTGTCAGCAGCGTGAGCATCACCAGCTGTACCAGCACACTGGCGCCTGAAACCAGGTGCCACATAGACATTTGATCAGCTTGCACGCTTCACCACTCCTCGCTTACTCATAGGTTCCCTTCATCGTTATCTGCCGCAACCAATTGGTTGAAGGCATCCCGCATAGTCTCGGGTATTACTCTGGGCCGATATCGGTCTGCACTAACGCAGGCGACTAATACCTCCCCTTCACACAGCAATTCACCATCCGCCCGCTTGACCTGCTGACGGAAGCGAATACTCGCGCGCTTGAGTTCCAAGACAACCGCAGACACGACAAGTTCATCATCCAGGCGCGCAGGCGCGTGATAACGCGCCGATACAGAGTGCACAACAAAGATGACATTTTCTCTTTGTAGAGCACTTTGATCAAACCCGAGAGTACGGACCAGCTCCGTCCGCGCACGCTCCATAAACTTCAGATAATTGACGTAGTAGACGATGCCACCGGCATCGGTATCTTCAAAGTAGACGCGGGCTTTCAGCACGAATGGCGGCCCTGGACGTTCAACGCGCATAATGTAGAGCCAAGTTAAGGTTTTGCATAGTGGGCAACCTCGTTAAATGCAAAATATTTTTTATGGCGAATCTGGCGCTGACGGGTCGTCAAACAAATCCGCCGCATGCGGCGCCATACGACTGGGTAGATTCAAACCAAAGTGCAGATAAGCATGCCGTGTTACTACGCGACCACGGGGCGTACGCATGATGAAGCCCTGCTGAATAAGATAGGGCTCAAGCACGTCTTCGATAGTGTGGCGCTCTTCACTAATAGCCGCCGCCAGGTTATCAATACCCACAGGCCCGCCATCGAACTTGTCGATCATGGTCAGCAGCAATCGTCGATCCATGTGATCAAAGCCCTGCTCGTCAACATCCAGCAAATTCAAGGCCTTATCGGCCACCTCACGGGTGATGGCGCCCTGGCTGCGCACTTCGGCAAAGTCGCGAACCCGGCGCAACAAGCGGTTGGCGATACGCGGCGTACCCCGCGAGCGGCGGGCGATTTCACGCGCGCCCTCCGGGTCCATCTGCAACCCAAGAATGCTTGCTGAACGACCAACAATAGTCGACAGATCATCCACACCATAAAACTCAAGGCGCTGAACGATACCAAAGCGGTCACGCAACGGATTGGTCAGCATGCCGGCGCGCGTGGTGGCGCCTACCAGGGTAAACGGGGGAAGATCGAGCTTGATGGAGCGAGCGGCCGGGCCATCGCCGATCATGATATCGAGCTGATAGTCCTCCATCGCCGGGTAGAGTATCTCCTCCACCACAGGCGAGAGACGATGAATTTCGTCGATAAAGAGAACATCGCCGGCCTCTAGATTGGTCAGCAGCGCGGCAAGATCACCCGCCCGCTCCAGCACCGGGCCAGAGGTGCTTTTTATTTGCGCGCCCATTTCCTGCGCAATGATGTTGGCAAGTGTAGTTTTACCCAGACCGGGCGGGCCAAAAATCAGCACATGATCCAGCGCCTCGCCACGCCCTTTGGCGGCTTTGATGAACAACTCCATCTGCTCGCGCACAGCGGGCTGACCAATATACTCAGCGAGTTTATAAGGCCGAATTGCCCGGTCTATTACATCTTCCTGCTGCCGTGGGGCAGCAGCAATCAAACGATCTTCTTCAAGCATGCGTTATCCATGGTGATAGGTCCTGCGGGCTGGTTACACCATGCCCCTGAGCGCACGGCGAATCAACTCTTCACTGGAGAGCCCTTCCTCGTCGACAGCGGCAACTGCCTTACTGGCTTCCTGCGGCTTGTACCCCAGAGAAATCAGCGCGCTCACGGCATCGGCGCTGGGCTTGGCGGCGGGCGCAGCGGCGTGACCGGCAACCGCCAGTGGCACGCTACCGGGCAGAGACTCCCAGGCTTTGAAGCGATCACGCAACTCAATTAATAGACGCTCTGCGGTTTTCTTGCCAACGCCAGGTACGCGCACCAGCGCGCTGACATCCTGGTGCTGTACCGCCATCACCAGCTCGTCCACTTCCATACCCGACATCAGCGCCAGCGCCAACTTGGGGCCAACGCCGTTCAAGCGAATCAGCTCCCGAAACAGCTCGCGCCCGCGCTTGTCAGAAAACGCATACAACAGCTGAGCGTCTTCGCGCACCACCATATGGGTGTGCAGGGTTACTTGCTCACCCAACGACGGCAACTGGTAAAAAGTACTCATGGGAGCATCCAGCTCGTAACCAACACCCTGCACGTCCAGCACGATGTGTGGCGGCTGCTTTTCCAGCAGAACTCCGGTCAAACGTCCTATCACTCAGCTACTCCCTGATTCTGTTCAACGCCGGCGCAGGCGACCACAACGCATCGCCAACGCCGAATTGCCCAACTGTTTCTGTACGCCGCTGAGGTGCGCATGACAAAGCGCGATCGCCAGCGCATCAGCGGCATCGGCTTGCGGCGTGCCGGCCAGGCTCAGCAACTGGGTCACCATATGCTGCACCTGCTTCTTATCCGCTGCGCCGGTCCCTACCACTGATTGCTTTACCTGCCTTGCGCTGTACTCATTCACCGCCAACCCGGCATTCACCGCAGCGACAATAGCGGCTCCCCTTGCCTGCCCCAGCTTCAGGGCCGAGTCCGGATTACGCGCCATAAACACCTGCTCGATACTGACGACAGTCGGTTGATACTGGGTTATCAGTTCGGATAAATACTGAAAAATCTTTTGCAGGCGCTCAGGAAATGGGCCATCGCCAAGACGAATACAGCCAGAAGTAACATATTCACAGCGGCCAGCCTGGTGTCGCACGATACCGAAACCGGTAATCCGCGAGCCGGGGTCAATCCCCAGTATCAGTGACATTACGCTGCAGCCCTCGCCGTTCAGTACCGTGAAATCGCTATAAAAAAGGGAGGCACCAGCCTCCCTTGGGTCAGAGTCTACGCCAGGTTCACCCTAGCTGCTCGATGATTTCGTCGCTGATTTCTGCGTTGGAATAGACGTTTTGCACATCGTCCAGATCTTCCAGCATATCGACCAGGCGCACGATCTTCTCGGCGGTATCCAGATCCAGCTCCGCCACCGTACTGGGGATCATAGCTACGTCAGCGGAATCGCCACCAAAGCCGGCTGATTCAAGCCCGTCACGTACCGTACCAAAGTCTTCAAAGCGGCTAAATACGTCGAACGAGCCGTCATCATTGGCGACCACATCCTCAGCACCTGCCTCCAGTGCCGCCTCCATGAGTGCATCTTCATCCACTCCCGGCGCAAAACTGATCTGCCCGCGCTTGGTAAACAGATAGGCGACTGAGCCATCCGTACCCAAGTTACCACCACACTTGTTAAACGCGTGGCGCACTTCACTCACGGTGCGATTACGGTTATCGGTCATGGCTTCAACCAGAATAGCCACACCGCCGGCACCGTAGCCCTCGTAGGTGAGCTCTTCCATGTTATCGGCATCATTGCTGCCGTCACCCCGAGCAATAGCACGGTCGATGGTGTCGCGGGTCATGTTCGCACCCAGCGCCTTATCGACCGCAGTACGCAAGCGGGGGTTGTCCGCCGGATTACCGCCGCCCACTCTCGCCGATACCGTCAACTCACGAATCAGCTTGGTAAAGATCTTGCCGCGCTTGGCATCCTGCGCTGCCTTGCGATGCTTGATATTGGCCCACTTGGAATGACCGGCCATAACCCTTGACTCCGAATACCTGAATACATTGCCCTGCTCCGCCATCAGACGGAGCAGACCCTGCGCATTACTCGACCTTGGCCTGCTCGCGCAGACGAATATTCAACTCGCGCAGCGCCTTCTGATCGACCAGACCCGGCGCTTGCGTCATAACACAGGCCGCACTCTGGGTTTTCGGGAAGGCAATCACTTCACGAATCGACTGCGCACCCGTGACCAGCATCACCAGACGGTCCAGACCAAAGGCCAGACCACCGTGCGGTGGCGCGCCAAACTTCAGAGCATCAAGCAGGAAGCCGAACTTCTCCTGCTGCTCCTCGGCGCTGATGCCCAGAATATTGAACACCGCCTGCTGCATTTCCTTGCTGTGAATACGGATCGAACCACCACCCAGCTCGGTACCATTGAGCACCATGTCATAGGCGCGTGAGAGTGCCGTCGCGGGCTCGGCCTGCAGCTCTTCCGGGGAGCACTTGGGTGCGGTGAACGGGTGATGCAGGGCGGACAGCGAGCCATCATCGTTCTCTTCGAACATCGGGAAGTCGACAACCCACAGCGGCGCCCACTCGGATGTCAGCAGCTCCAGATCGGTACCCAGCTTGATACGCAAAGCGCCCAGCGCTTCAGAAACGATCTTGGCCTTGTCTGCACCGAAGAAAACCAGGTCACCATCAACCGCACCAACGCGATCCAGGATAACTTCCAGGTTCTCTTCCGGAATGAACTTGACGATCGGCGACTGCAAACCTTCCAGCCCCTTCGCGCGCTCGTTGACCTTGATATAGGCCAAACCCTTGGCGCCATAGATGCCGACAAACTTGGTGTAATCGTCAATCTGTTTACGCGGCATGCTGGCACCGCCTGGCACGCGCAACGCAGCAACACGGCCCTTTGGATCATTTGCCGGGCCGCTGAACACCTTGAACTCGACGCCAGCCAACTGATCAGCAACGTCTACCAACTCCAGCGGGTTACGCAGATCCGGCTTGTCAGAGCCGTAACGGCGCATGGCTTCTTCAAAGGTCATATGCGGGAAATCGCCAAGATCGACATCCAGCACCTGCTTGAACAGCTGACGAATCATGCCTTCAGTCAGCCCCATGATATCGGCTTCATCAAGGAAGCTGGTTTCGATATCGATCTGGGTAAACTCGGGCTGACGATCAGCGCGCAGATCCTCATCGCGGAAACACTTGGCGATTTGATAGTAACGATCAAAGCCCGACACCATCAGCAGCTGCTTAAACAGCTGAGGCGACTGCGGCAGTGCGAAGAAATGGCCGGGATGGGTGCGGCTAGGCACCAGATAATCGCGCGCACCTTCAGGGGTGGCACGGGTGAGAATGGGGGTTTCCACATCAAGGAAGCCATTCTCATCGAGATAACGACGAATGCTGCTGGTGATCTGCGAGCGCAGTTTCAGCTTGGCAGCCATCTCTGGGCGACGCAGGTCGATAAAACGATAACGAAGACGGGTTTCTTCGCCGACGTCGGAGTACTCATTCAGCGGGAACGGCGGCGTTTCTGCCTGATTGAGTACTTCCAGCTCATAGCCCAGCACTTCAATGGCACCGGACGCCATGTTCGGATTGACCGCACCGGCAGGGCGAGCGCGCACCTTGCCGCGGATCCGCACTACGTACTCGCTACGCACACTATCAGCCAGAGCGAAGGTTTCCTCACGATCAGGGTCAAACACCACCTGAGCCAGGCCCTCACGATCGCGAATATCAAGAAAAATCACACCACCGTGGTCGCGACGGCGATGAACCCAGCCGCAAAGAGTGATTTCCTGATCCGCCAGCGTTTCATTCAACTGGCCGCAATAGTGGGTACGCATCATGGTGTGGAGCTTCCTGTGATCGGCAAAATGGAAGTATCCGAACGCACCGGCTTGTGCCGCTGAAAAAGGCGCGCGGATAAAAACGGCATAATATACCGGAAAACCGGGCATCAATGGGAGACATAACCGCAGCAGTTTGCCGCTGAGTGCGATGACTGGCCGTCTCAGTAGCCGAGCGACGCTCTTGGCCGCTGGCACATCATCCGCTCGCACGGCCGCCAAATACGAGCAAAACAGCATTTCGCAGCACAACCGTACCAGGCAGGATCAGCACCAGCGCTGTAGATTTACTCCAGGCGACCCGGTAAATTGTTGCCACTGATCGGAACTGACGCACACTTTATTGATCTGAAGATTACCTAGTTCGGACCAAAGCAAGGAGCCATAATGAAAATTGATATCGGCATTACCGAAGCAGATCGCGCAAAAATCGCTGACGGGCTTTCCCACCTGCTTGCGGACACTTACACGCTCTATTTAAAAACCCATAACTTCCACTGGAACGTCAAAGGCCCGATGTTCCAGACACTGCACCTGATGTTCGAAACGCACTATAACGAACTAGCATTGGCTGTCGATGAAATCGCCGAGCGTATCCGCACCCTAGGATTCCCGGCACCAGGTACTTACAAACAGTTTGTCGAACTGAGCTCAATCAAAGAGGAAGACGGCGTACCCGAAGCCAAGGACATGATCAAACTTTTGGTAGAAGGTCATGAAGCCTGTGTGCGCACCTCACGCAGTATCTTCCCGGTCTGTGACGAGACACACGACGAACCTACTGCTGACCTGCTAACCCAGCGAATGCAAGTGCACGAAAAAACCGCCTGGATGCTACGTAGCCTGCTGGAAAGCTAAGACCCCAGCGCTGGCGGCCAAACCGCTGCCAGCGCCCCTGATATACCTTGGTAGCAAAGCGAATTTCGGGTTAGAGTGCGGCGCGGCCAACCAAACCATGCGGCCGCTAAATTTAATTCGCAGCAACACCATCACAATACGTATTCAGGGTGAATAATTTGAAAATCCTTCGTTACCTGCATTTGACCATTGGTCTCGCGGCATTGCTCGCTGGCCTCTACAGCATTATCCCGTTCCTGACTGAAAGCAGCCCTATAGATCACATCGGCCTGCTCGCCCTACTGACTGGCCTGATCAACTTGCAGCAACATAACCAGCGCGAGCACGCCGAGAGCGGCTTGCCCGGCGCAGTGGCTTTGCTGGCATCCGCACTAATGATCATCGCTGCGTGCATCGCCTTCAGCGCCTTGGTCATAAACAGCACCATTTCCACGCTGGCAATCTGGGCGCTAAGCATGAGCATCGTCGGCGTCTGCCTGCACACAGCGCTGGTACTGGGCTGCGAACTGAAGAGCCTGATAGCTCGCCGCCAAGCGGCCGCTCCTGCCAAGCCAAAGACGAAAACCAAAGTTGCAAAGCCATCCAAAGGCGAAAAGCGCGAAGAGGGCACGGTGAAATGGTTCAATACCAACAAGGGCTTCGGCTTTATTTCCCGCGACTCTGGCTCTGATATCTTTGTGCACTTTCGCGCCATTCAGGGCGAAGGACACCGCTTTCTGCAGGAAGGACAGCGTGTCAGCTACGTAGTAGCCGAACGCGAAAAAGGCTTGCAAGCTGAACAGGTCGACATCATCAGCTAAAAAAGGCTGGGGCCTGCGACATCACTGTCCAGGCCCCAGTATTTAGCTGTCCGCTCTCAGTAGTGGGGTGGCGGCTGATCATCACTGGATTCACCCGGCATAAGCGTCACCATCTCGGCCTGTCTTTTGGCAATCAGCTCTAGCGAACGCCGCATCTTTTCCAACAATATCTGCTGTTGACCCAGGGCATCATTAAGACTCTGAATAGTGTCATCCTGAAACGCCAAACGGGTTTCCAGCTCATCCAGGCGTGCCTGCCACACCTTTGACTCACCAACACTCATCATGCTGTCTCCGCAAATTTAAAATCTTCTCTTAGCGCCAAACGCAGGGGTTCAAGTCGCCGTGCAATATCACCAGGCTTGTATGCCTTCGCAGGTAGCCGCCCCCAAACGGGCGCCGGCCAGGCGTCGTCGCCGTGATAACGCACAATATGATGAATGTGCAGCTGACTGACCATATTGCCCAAAGCCGCCACGTTCAACTTATCCGCCTCATAGACCTGATGCAGGGTGCGCGACAAATGGATTGATTCCCGACTCAGCTGCGCCTGATCACTTTCACTCAGCTGGAAAATCTCTGTAATATCCTGTTTGCGAGGCACCAGAATAAACCAGGGATAGCGTGAGTCCTTACTCAACAAAAGCCGGCATAGCGGGAAGTCGCCCACGACTATGCAATCTTTGTCTAATTGCGGGTGAAGATAAAACATGAAAAAACTCCGATTAGCCAGCAGGCGCTCAAAGCGCCCCACCAATTTTAAGCCATCCCACGCGCCGGGACGGACAACATAAAATGCAGACCGTTCACAAAAACGAACAAAAAAAGTCGATAAATAACTTTTAATTCTCGGCGGTTGCAGGAGCTGAGTGCAACACGGTTATTGAATTGACGCAGGAGCATCATATTGCATAGCCAAGGCTTTCTGCATCACTTCGCTCATGACTTCGATAGGACATTTGAAATCGAAGCGCTT
>NZ_JACGWE010000050.1:0-18370 GCF_014077575.1 Pseudomonas sp. 5Ae-yellow
TGTCGTGGCGTTCGTTGCCGACGCGCACCGTCTGGTCGTGCTCGATGTTTTCGTCCCAGTCTTTCTGCGCGTGCAGGTAGATCTGTTCTTCGCCCTTTTTGTCCTCGATGCGCAGTTCGTTGTAACCGCCGCCACCGGGGCTGCTGAGGGTTTTGAATACGCTGCGGGTTTTGTGCGCCGGTAGCTCGTAGGGGACTTCGTGTTCTTTGTGGTACAGGCAGCCGGTGACCAGCGGTTGGTCGGGGTCGCCTTCCAGGAAGGTGATGAGCACTTCCATGCCGACTCGGGGAATGGCAACGCCGCCGTAGCGGTCGCCGGCCCAGCTGGAGGCGACGCGCAGCCAGCAGCTAGTTTTGTCATCAGCCTGGCCTTCACGATCCCAGTGGAACTGCACTTTGATGCGGCCGTACTGGTCGCAGTGAATCTCTTCGCCCTGCGGGCCGGTGACCACGGCGCTTTGGCTGCCCAGTACTTTGGGTTTGATGTGGTTGAGCTGCGGACGCCAGATGATCTGCCAGGGCGTGGCTTTGAAGTGGTTGCGGTAGCCCTGCGGATGGCCGCCCCGAGTAAAGCCGTCACTGTCTTTGGTATCGCTGGTGATACCTTCTTCCAGCACTTGCGGCTGTTTGCCTTCGTGGTGGATTTCAGTCAGCAGCCAGAGGTCGTTCCAGTCGGCGCGGGCGTGACCACTGAGCGGCATGAAGTGGCCGCTGCGCAGTTGTGGCTGATCGCTCAGGCCGTCGGCCAGTTGCTGTTCGGCGCGGTGGCGTTCGAGGTTGATCTGGCTGAGTTGTTTGCCACGTTCGCGGTCGGTGAAGCGGCCGGGGTAGTCGTAGTCTTCCAGGTCGGGCTCGGGGGCCTTTTGTTGATCCTGTTCGGGATCTGCTGGCGTTTTGTACGCTGCTTCCATCAGCAGGCGCGGCTTTTCAAAGTCGTAGTCGCGGCGGGTGACGCGGCTGGGGCGGGTTTCTATCCGCAGGCCGAAGCGTTTGACCACGGGCTCATCCGCGACCATGCCGGTGCCCTGGCTGTACCCGATCTGCGCAAGCTCCGGGAAGGTGGTCTGGTCGTCACCAAAGACGATGACGTGGCCTTGGCGGCTGTGTTCAAAGTGGTAGTGCAGGCCTTCTTCTTCGCACAGGCGCTGGATGAAGTGCAGGTCGGTTTCGTCGTACTGGGTGCAGTAGATACGTTCAGGGTAGATGGCGTTGAGTTGAAAACGGTAGGCGTCGCCCTGAATGCCATGTTCTTCCAGCAGGCGGCTGATGATGTCTTGCACGGTAAGGTGCTGGAAGATGCGTTGATTGGTTCTGTGCGCCAGATAGCTGAGCTGGGGGCGCAGGCAGAGGTGATACCGGGTCAGGCGTTTGCCGGCTTCGCCCTGGGCGAGGCGGTCGATAAAGCCGTGGATACCGGCACCCTGGCCCATGTCGAGATAGGCGGTGTGGTGCAGCAGTGAGCCCAGGTCGATATCGGGCTGTTCGCTGATCAGTTCCAGCTCAAAGGCAAACGGCTGGTTGAGGGCCTCTTTACCGGTAAAGGCCAATACCTTGAAATCGTGGTCGACGCCATCGATCTGCAGGGTAAAGGCGGCTTCATTAGCGAGACTGAACATAGGCTTTCTCCTTGTGCCTTAGGTCGGCTGCGTTGATCTTTAAACGCTGCATGCGGTAGAGCAGGGTGCGACGGGGCAAGCCCAGCTCGCTGGCGGCAATGGTCTGGTTGCCTTGGTTTTTGCGCAGGCAATCGAGCAGCAAATTACGCTCGACCTGTTCCAGGCGTTCGCGTAACGAGCGGCTGGCAAGCGGTTGTGCGCTGTCGGGCAGGCTGAAATGTTCGGGCAACAGGACGTTGCCGTCACAGAGCAGCAGTGCGCGGGCGATCAAGCCTTTGAGTTCACGCACGTTGCCGGGGAAGTGATAGCCGGCCAGGTGCTCGAGTGCTTCCTCTGACCAGCGACAGGGATCGCGCTGTAAAAAGTGACAGGCTTCTTCGGCAAAGCGGGTGGCCAGCAACTGAATATCATTGCCGCGCTCACGCAGGGGCGGCATCTCGATCGGGAAGTGGCCGAGGCGGTAGAACAGGTCTTCACGGAACTGGCCCTTGTCGACCAGGGTGCGCAGATCGTGATGGCTGGCGGCGATGATGCGTACATCCACTTTGTGGGTGCGGTTGCTGCCCAGCGGTCGCAGTTCCCCTTCCTGTAATACGCGCAGCAATTTGGCTTGCAGGCTGAGCGGCATGTCGCCTATTTCATCCAGAAACAGGGTGCCGTTGTTGGCGGCGTCAAACAGACCCAGGCGATCCTGCGTGGCGCCGGTAAAGGCGCCTTTGGTGTAGCCAAAGAGTTCGCTTTCCAGCAGGGCTTCGGGCAGGGCGCTGCAGTTCTGCGCGATAAAGGGTTGGGTGCGGCGCAGGCCGTAGTCGTGAATGGCGCGCGCGACCAGCTCTTTGCCGGTGCCGGTCTCGCCGGCAACCATGACGCTGACGGGGTTGTGCAATACCTTGCTGATGAGGCGATAGACCCGCTGCATGACGGGGCTCTCGCCGATCAGGCCGTAGCCGCGCTCGTGACTGATTTTACTTTCTTCACTCATGGGGGCGATGGCTGGCTCTGCATCCAGGCGCTGCAGCAGTTGCAGTTGGCACATGGCAAAGTCGCCGAGCAAACGCAGCGAGTCGGCGTAGGCATCGAGCTCTTCGGCATCCCGTTGGGCGATCAGCAGCAGGCCGCCCAGATGATTATCACGGTCGTGCAATGGCAGGCAAAGCAGGCTGCGCCAGCTGCGGTCGGTCTCGGGCAGAAAGGGCGTGGCGTACAGGCTGCTGTCGAGCGCATTGACGTGCAGTACCTGGTTTTGAAACAGGCAGTACTGCAGCAATTGCTGATCTTTATAGTCGCTCGGCAGGGCAGATTCGCCCCTGACCAACGGCTCACCGTCAAGCCACTCGGCGCACAGGGTCAGCTCGGTTTGGGTCTTGTCGAGCAGGTAGAGCTGTGCCAGTGGGCAATGGCTCAGGTCGGCCGCCGCCGCGACCAATTGTTGCTGCAAGGCACGGCTATTGCTGCTGGCCGCCAGCGTACTGAACCGAGTCAGTAATGACTCGGCATAGACCAGCGGCTGCGCCAGCTGGTCGAACAGGCTGGGGAGCTTAAGCGAACTCACAGACAATGGCTCCTGCGCTGCCGAGCGTGGCCTGGGCGCTGTGTACTCGCTCGCCCTTGGCCATCGCATCGAGCAGACGGTCTACCACCTGCGGTTGCAGGTGCTCGTCGATCAACTGATCAATCAAACGGGCGCCGCTGTCTGCCCGCAGGCAGCGTTCGGCCAGGTGGCTGACCAATTGCTGATCGTAGCTGAAGGTCAACTGACGGCGCTCAAGACGCTCGGCAAAGCGCTGCAGCTTGAGCTCCACCAGCTCTTCGAGCACGGAACCGGCAATCGGGTAGTAGGGCACGATGCGCATACGCGCGAGCAGGGCGGGTTTGAAGTGCTTGATCAGGGCAGGGCGAATGGCCTCTTCCAGCTGCGGGCTGTCGGGTTGAGTATCTCCGGCGCACAGCGCGGCAATCTGCTCGCTGCCCAGGTTAGAGGTCATCAGGATGAGGGTGTTGCGGAAATTGATCTCGCGGCCCTCTCCGTCATTGGCGATGCCTTTGTCGAAAATCTGGTAGAACAGGTTGAGTACGTCTGGATCGGCTTTTTCGACCTCATCGAGCAGTACCACGGAATACGGCTTTTGCCGCACGGCTTCGGTCAGCATGCCGCCTTCACCATAGCCAACGTAACCGGGCGGCGCGCCAATCAGACGCGAGAGGCTGTGCTTCTCCTGAAACTCGGACATATTGATGGTGGTCAGGAAGCGCTCACCGCCATACAGGAGGTCGGCCAGGGCCAGGGCGGTTTCGGTTTTACCCACGCCGCTAGGGCCAACCAGCAGGAAGACACCCACTGGTGCTTCGGGGCGGTTGAGGCCAGCGGCGGTGGCGCGCATGGCGCGATCCAGCGCTTCAATGGCAGGTTCCTGACCACGCAGGCGCTGGCGAAGATCACCGGCAAAGGCTGTGACTTTGGCGTTGTGCTCACGGGCCAGTTGCGACAAAGGCACACCAGTCCAGTGGCTGATAACCTCGGCAACCAGGCGCGGGCATACTTCGTGGCTGACCAGCCGTTCTTCGCTTTGTACTTGGCTCAGCTCACGCTGAACCTGCTGCAGTTCTTGCTCCTGTTGTTGCAGGGCTTCTTCGTCGATGACCTCGGCGGCGCGATCTTCGGCGCAGGCCTGGCGCAGCGTCAGCAGGCGCTCGGCTAGCTCGCGCTGTACTTGCCAGCGTTGTGCCAGGGCCTCGGCTTCGTCGCGTGCAACGTGCAGGCGGGTCTCCAGCACGTCCAGCGCGGGCGCGTCAATCTCCAGACCAGCGCCCAGGTCGCGCTGTATCGCCTGTAATTGACGTTCGCCTTCGGCGATTTCACCGCGTAGGGCTTCCAGTGCACCGGGTTCGGCAGCCAGGCTGATGCGCACGCGGGCGCAGGCGGTGTCGAGTACATCGACGGCCTTGTCGGGTAGCTGACGGCCAGCGAGATAGCGCGCTGAGAGTTCGGCGGCGGCAACCACGGCATCGTCGCGCAGGTAAATGCCGTGGCTTTTTTCGTACACGGGCGCCAGACCGCGCAGAATGGTGACGGCTTCGGCGGGTGTGGGTTCGAGCAGATTGACTGGTTGGAAGCGACGGGCCAGTGCCGGGTCTTTTTCAAAGTACTTTTTGTACTCGCTCCAGGTGGTCGCGGCGATGGTGCGCAGCTCGCCGCGCGCCAGGGCAGGTTTAAGCAGGTTGGCTGCATCGCCACTACCCGCCTGACCACCGGCACCGATCAGGGTGTGGGCTTCATCGATGAACAGCACTATGGGCTTGCTGGAGGCTTTGACTTCGTCGATTACGCCTTGCAGGCGACGCTCAAACTCACCCTTGATGCTGGCACCGGCTTGCAGCAGGCCTAGATCCAGGCACAGCAACTCGACATCGCGCAGTGCTTCGGGCACTGCATTGTTGGCAATGCGCAGGGCCAGGCCTTCGACTAACGCGGTTTTACCCACACCTGCCTCACCGACCACGATGGGGTTATTTTTGCGGCGGCGCGCGAGGATATCGATCATCTGGCGAATGGACTGGTCCCGGCACAGTACGGGGTCGAGCTTACCGTCGCGGGCTTGCTGGGTGAAGTTGTGCGTGAACTTTTGCAGCGCTGACTCGCCCGAGGCGGCCGTGTCGCTGCCACCGGTGGCTTGCTTGGACAGCGCGAAATCGCGCAGGCGCTCGGCGTCGAGGCCGCTCAAAATGGTCTGGTAGCGAGTGCCGGCATAGCGCATGGGGTTGCGCAGTAGGGCCAGAATCAATGCCGCCTGATCGATACCGCTGCTGGCGAGCTCCAGGTTGGCAACCAGCAGTGCATCCTGCAGCCACTGTACCAATTCGGCAGAAAAGCTCGGGTTGTTGCTGCCTTCATTCTGTCCACGCGGCACCAGGGTTTCGGCAAGGCTACCAGCGTCGATCTCGGCGTCCTGCAGGGCGCGGGCAAGCAGGCTGTCGGGGCGTTCGAGCAGGCCCAGCAACAGATCTTCAACCAGCACCTTGTTGCCACCGCGCTGCATGCAACGCTCCGCTGCGGCTTCCAGGTCTTGTCTGCTGGGTGCGTCCAGCGCTTGAACCAGTTGTTGTAGGTCGAGTTGCATCATGTCATCGGTCCTTAATGAGTT
Source organism: Pseudomonas sp. 5Ae-yellow (assembly GCF_014077575.1). Lineage (NCBI taxonomy): Bacteria > Pseudomonadati > Pseudomonadota > Gammaproteobacteria > Pseudomonadales > Pseudomonadaceae > Pseudomonas > Pseudomonas sp. 5Ae-yellow. The sequence goes on from NZ_JACGWE010000050.1 coordinate 5,758, forward strand.
CCGTTGCCCAGGGTGACGCTGGGCATTGCGTGTTCGTGACCCAGCCAGCTGGTCCAGCCGAGCCGGCAAGGGTTGCTTGCGCCAAGCCGCAGTTCGCGGATTTCGTCCTGGCGCAAATGGAGTTGAATGTCGTAGTCGAGCGGGTCGCGCAGGGTGAAGCGCACCAGCGAGCGCAGCGGCTGAAAATAACGACCGGGGGGCAGAAAACTATGGAAACCATCCCAGTCGAGCTCGCGTATGTGCAGGCGGAATTTGCCGCTGCGGTCAAACACGTCTTCGCCCAGTACCAGGTCCATCCCCAGCTCGCTGTTGGCTTGGCCCAGCTTGCAGCGCTGAGCAGGCGGAATGCTGACGCGGCGCTCCATGCACTGTTCAATCTGCATGGCCGGGTGTTTGAAGTAGTAGCGCAGGATCGACTCGATCAGCTCGGCGGACTGTACGCGCATACTGAGTACGCCAAGGTAGGGCAGCAGGCGCTTCCAGTTAATGTCGGGTGACTTCTCCATGCGATCCGAGCGCAGCCCCACCAGCGACAGCAGGTGCACCGAGAGCGTATCTTTTGCGCCTTTGGCGAAGCGGGCGCGGTAGCGGTATTTCTGCCAGATGGGCAGCAATAGCCGCTGGAGTCGATCATTGAACAGGTCAAGAAACTCGCGGGTGGGATTACCATCCGGTCCGTCTCCGAGCGCCTGTTCGCCATAGAAAGCGGGTAGCGGTGAGCCGGCGCCACTCAGGCTGATCAGGTTGACCTGCATCCGCGCGCGCAGGCCATCGGTATCCTGTATGAACTCGACCCCTTCAATGTCGCAGCCGGGGAAGCCCATGCTCGGGTTGGCGATGAATTGCAGGCGCTCGTATACGGCCTCGTCTTCGAGGTGAGGATGCGCCAGTTGCAGGCGCTCGAGTACCAGCAGTACACCCTGAAACAGACTGTACTGGCGGATGTCGCGTTGTATTCTGTTCAGAACAGGGGCTGTTGGCCCATGCGCGGCGCCCATTGGTACACCTCTCCCTGAATGCTGTTAACGGAAAGCTCGTGATAGGAATTGAGGCTGGAATACAGCGACAGAAACTCATTGAGTACCGAGGCGAACAGGTACATATCGCCTTCACCCAGGTAGCTGTCCAGATCCATACTCAGTTCGGTTTTAATGCCGCGTATTGGTAAGCCGCGGTGCAGACGATCCACGTGCACATGGCGTACATCCTTGAGCCCTTCGAGACGGCGCTTGCTGACCTTGGCAGCGTGCTGGTCGTAGTGACGCGGCAGGTCGTAGGTTTCGAGAACCAGCTTGAGCGCGTTGACGTCTTCCAGTGACAGGTAGTTGAGTGACATGTTGCTGATCAGCTTCCAGAGAAAATCCTGGTGCAACGGCGGCGCGTAGCTGGGGGTCACGTTGCTGATGTTGCGAAAGCTGAGAAACTCGGGTGTGCCTTCGGTGGGGCAGCAGATATCGCCTAGTGCCAACTGGCGTGGCAGATCCTGATTGGTGCAGGTCAGCTCGATCGACAAGGTCTCATGCTGATCAATGTTGCGCAGCCCAAAGCTCAGGTAGGTGTCCAGGCCGTCGCCCAGCAATGACGGATACTGGCGCAAGCTATAGTGCGGGTGGGCTTCGCGGTGGTCAAAGCTGGAGTCGTGCTCGAATGACTCAAAGGGTACGTATTCTTCATAACCCATGCCGCCTGGCTTCCAGCCGGTGACGCGATCAACCGAAAAAATACCGCAATGATCGGCCTGGTATTCGGCGGGCCGCAAAAGGTACTGATCCTGGCGACCGTCGAGTCGAATCGGCATGGCGTCGTGGGTAAACAGGTTGACCACAGGCGTGCAGTGCAGGCGCACATTGTCTTTGCTGGGGCTGATGCGCTGGCTACCGATCTGGCGGATATCAAAACGCAGGGCAAAGCCACGTGCATTCTTCAGCAGCTCGGCGGGCATGGGCTCGAAGCGATCAATGCCACTGACTTCGACAAACAGGAATTTCTCCTGGAAGGCGTAGTACTCCTGCAGGTAGCGGTAACCCCGGAAGGTATTATCGGGATAGGGGATCAACGCATGGTCTTCGTCAAATCCGGCCGGCTTTACCTGTTTTGATGACAGGTGTTTGACGCCTTGCGCCACGCCGTTACTGTCCAGCATGGGTTTGCCATTGTGGTCGAGCAGTACCAGCTCAACGCCATCCAGATGGCAAAGCAGGTGCAGGTATAACATTTGGCTGATGTAGCCTTCACCGGCCAGATGCAAACGCAGCTTATCGAGGTGCAGATCGCCGAGATTACCCTCGGCGGTCATCATCAGTTTCAGCTCCAGCAGTGCGCCACTGCCCTTGACCGAGTAATCCAGATGGCTGATATCCAGTGGCAAGACTTCGGTGTCAAACGCGGTGCGGAACTGACAGGTCACGCCTTTGATGGGTTTGGATTCAACCGGCGTATTACGTGGCACCAGCTGCATGGGCGAAGGGCGCTTGAGCGGATCAAATTGCAGCATGCTGAAGGCGGGCAGAGGCCGCATATAGTTAGGCCACAGTAGGTGCATCAGCGAGTGCGTCAACTCCGGCAGTTCATCATCGAGCTTTTGCCGTAGACGACCGGTTAGAAAGGCAAAGCCTTCCAGCAGGCGCTCGACGTCCGGGTCGCGGCCACTTTGACCAAGAAAAGGCGCTAACGCCGGGTTGCGCTCAGCAAAGCGCTTGCCTTGTTGGCGCAGGGCAGTGAGTTCGCTTTGGTAGTAGTGGTTGAAACTCATAAACGACTGCTCGATAAGTGCGCTGCGAATGTCATCCCAAGACCCCTGATAGCACTGGCCGACGCCATGAAAAGCGTCCCTGTGGCGCGGTACCCTGGGGGTATTTGAGCTGTGCGTAAAATGCTTCCCTGTTATCTGCTTTACGACAGATAACCGATTTATTGCTGGTGTTATGGGCCGTTAGCCGCCAATCAACACGGTGCCAGAGGCAGCGGTGACCGGATTGTCATGATTGCCGCTCGTGCCGAGCACGGCTGCTGGTTTGCCATTGATCAATACGGTGCCAGCGACGCCATTGACCAGACTACTGCCACAGGCTGTGGTATCGCCCATGCGTGCAGCGGCAATGCCGTCGATCAATACGTCTGGCGATCCGCTGGCGATGGGGTTGGTACCATGGCCCGTTTTGGGGCAGGCAGTTGGATCGCCCAAGCGGGCTGCAGGTTTACCTGACATGCAAAACTCCTTGTAGTTACCGCACTCGTGCCTGGCCGCGGCCATCGAGACGCACTGCAAAGCTGATGGCCTGGCGTCTGCCGTCGAGTGTTAGTGTGCCTTCAATGGCAAAGGACAGATTAAGTGGGTCGTGATCACGAGGCAGACTCAGCACCTTTACCTGGCTGAGTCTGGGCTCGTAGATCTCAATAAAACGCTCAATGGCGACTCTGGCGTTCTGCAACGAGTCATGCAGTGATAGCCGCATGTCGTTAAGATCTGGCAGCCCGTAGTCCGGCAGCGCTTGTACGCTGCCGGCACGGGTGCTGAGCATCTTGCTCAGATGGACAGCGACCGACGCGCTGATGGCGGCATCGTTGGGGATGCCGTCACGTAGCTCGGCGCTACCATCGAGTCTTTCGAACAGGCTGCCATAGGCCATGCTCGCCTTACTCCTTGTCCAGCTTGCCAACCAAGGACAGGGTGAAATCGGCACCCATGTACTTGAAGTGCGGACGTACGCTCAAACCAACGCGGTACCAGCCTGGCTCGCCTGCCACATCGCTGACCACAACCTGGGCTGCACGCAGTGGGCGACGACCGCGCACTTCAGAGCTGGGGTTGTCCTGGTCGGCTACGTACTGGCGAATCCATTTGTTCAGTTCAAGCTCCAGGTCAGACTTTTCTTTCCAGGCGCCGATCTGTTCGCGCTGCAGCACTTTGAGGTAGTGCGCCAGGCGGTTGACGATAAACATGTAGGGCAGTTGAGTACCCAGGCGGTAGTTCAACTCGGCGTTTTTGCCTTCTTCGCTGTTGCCGAAGAACTTGGCTTTCTGCGCGGAGTTAGCGGAGAAGAACGCAGCGTTGTCGCTGCCTTTGCGCATGGTCAGGGCGATGAAGCCCTCGTCAGCCAGTTCGTACTCGCGGCGGTCAGATACCAGCACTTCGGTTGGGATCTTGGTTTCAATCTCACCCATGCTTTCAAAGTGGTGCAACGGCAGATCTTCAACCGCGCCACCGCTTTGTGGACCGATGATGTTTGGGCACCAGCGGAACTTGGCGAAGCTGTCAGTCAAGCGGGTAGCGAAAGCGAACGCGGTGTTGCCCCACAGGTAGTGCTCGTGGCTCTGCGCAACGCTTTCTTTGTAGACGAAGCTGCGCACTGGGTTCTCGACTGGATCATAGGGGTTGCGCAGCAGGAAGCGGGGCAGTGTAAGACCGACGTAGCGGGAATCTTCCTGCTCTCGGAAGCTCTGCCATTTGGCAAACTGCGGACCTTCGAAGTGGTCTTTCAGATCTTTTAGATCGGGCAGGCCAGTGAAGCTTTCCAGGCCGAAGAATTGCGGACCGGCAGACGCGATAAAGGGCGCGTGCGCCATGCTGGCAACACTGGAGATGTGCTGCAGGGTCTTGATGTCTGGTGAGCTGGGGTTGAAGTAGTAGTTGGCGATCAGGGCGCCAACAGGCTGGCCACCGAACTGGCCGTACTCGGCGGTGTATACGTGCTTGTACAGACCGGATTGAACCAGCTCCGGGCTGTCTTCAAAGTCTTCCAGCAGGTCTTCCTTGGACGCATTGATAATTTCCAGCTTGATGTTCTCGCGGAAATTGGTGCGATCGACCAGCAACTGCAGGCCTCGCCAGGAAGATTCCAGTGCCTGGAACTTCTCGTGGTGCAGGATGGCATCCATTTGACGGCTGAGCTTGGCGTCGATTTCAGCGATCATGCGATCAACCAGGGCCTTTTTGACGGGCTCCTGATCGTTTTGCGGCTTCAGCAACTCGGCGATGAAAGCAGAGACGCCACGCTTGGCGATGTTGTAGGCCTCGTCGTCCGGGGTGAGCCTGGTTTCGGCAATAATTCGGTCCAGAATGCCGCTATCGGCGGTGTTCTGGGTTTGCTGTGCTGAGGATTCGGTGCTCATGGCGGCGTCCTTGTCGGGGCAATCAGGTTTCGGGTTGGTTCTGGTCGTTCAGACCCAGTTCGGCGAGGACACGATCACGCGAGTCATCATCGCTGAGCACGCTCTCAATGGCTTTGCGGAAGGCCGGTGCGTTACCCAGTGGGCCCTTGAGGGCGACCAGAGCATCACGCAGCTCCATCAGCTTTTGCAGCTCAGGTACTTGCTGAACCAGACTGGTGGGGTTGAAGTCTTTCATGGAGTTGATGTTCAGGTTTACCGCCAGCTCTTCGCTTTCGGCTTCTTCCTGCAGCTCATTGGGCACTGCGAAGGTAAGGTTCAGCTCTTGCTTGGCCAGTACTTCATCGAAGCTGTTCTTGTCGATGGAGATTGGCTTGCGCTCTTCAATGCTGCGGTCATCCGCACGTTGGGTGAAATCACCCAGCACCATGAGTTTGAGCGGCAGCTCGATTTCTTCTGTTGCGTCGCCGGTATCTGGCTTGAACGTGACGTTTACGCGTTCCTTGGGGGCTACTGAGCCTTCTTTGGCCATGAGATTTCTCCGTGTCAGTGTTAGGCCCCGAGGGCCTGGTCTAGTACCACACTCAAATCGAGGTGGCACAGGCGGTGATAGATCTCATCCTTACGCTCACGTGTGCTCGGGTTCTGCGGCATAAGATCACAGCAGCTATGCAGCAGACGCAGTACGTCAAGGTTGAGATCTGGTTCCCATTTGTCCAGACCTGTGGTCTGAAGCTGTTGGTAGAGTGATTCAAGCTGGGCCTTGGCCAGTTCATATTGCCGGGCTTCAAAACACAGCCGGGCCTGGGCAAGGCGCCAATAGAATTCGGCGCGAGCGCCACGGGCCTGTTGGATTTGCCCGGTTATTTCCCTGACGGCGACCTTCAGGCCTTCCTTGCGCAGCAGTGCGATGGCGCTTTGCAGGCCGGCATCCCAGGCAGCTTGTGCGCCGGTGTCGTCCGTGCGGTCGAAGCTGACAGGCGACGCTTTTGGCCCCGCCGCGTGCTGCTGTACGCGGCTGTTGATCCAATCGAGGGTGTCTGCCTGGGCGAAGGGCGCGCCGTCAAAAAAGCGTAGCTTTTCCAGCCCGGGGAGGCGTTTCAGCTGCAGCGCCAGCTGGCGCTCGATTTCTTCTGCTGCTTCTTCCGCGCCTAGCGCGTCGCAGCACTGCCACGCGAGGTATTGGCCATCCAGCCAAAAGGGCGCGCGCGCGATACTGGCTTCTACATCCTGCAGCAGCGCGGCGTGCTGGCCTTGATTAAAGCGCTCGTTGTAAGCCGCAATGCGGTCAGCGGGCAGGTTGCGCAGGCCGGTTTTCTGTTCAGCGTCGTGGCTGGGCAAGGTTTCGATAGGCAGCCAGAGCAGCGTGCGCGACAGCCGTAAGGCGCGCAGATCGCATTCGCTGCCCGCGAGCCACCAGTTGCATAACGGTCTGGCGTAATCCTGCAGCTGGCGCAGCGCTTTGTGTGCGTCCTTGGCCGAGACAATAACCATGGCTTCAGCGTTGCCGGTACTTGATTGATTGCTGCCCAGTGGTGCTGGAATAGGGCTGACGACCGGTTTTGCTGCTTCCGTTTGCGATGGTTGCTTGCTGGCGGATTCCAGGCGGCGGCACAAGGGCTGGAGGTCTGGCGCCTGGTCGTCAAGTCGCTTGGTGAGCGTGGCTTGCAGTTCCTGCAAGGTGCTAACCAAGGGGAAGTCATCGCTCAGCAGCTGCTGCGTTGGCGCACTTTCCAGTCGCGAAATCAGCCAGGTAAGGGCGGCGATACGAGTGCGCGGTTTGGTTGGATAAAGCTCTGTCCATTGCTGGTCACAGAGGTCGCTAAGCATTTGCAAGCTGCAGCGCAGACCGCCGACACCAGTGGTCTCCAACATGCTCCAGCTGAGCCATGAGGCAACGCGCAGGTCTTTGGACTGCTTGCTCAGCAGCTCCAGGCTACCGTCACAAATTATCTGCCAGTCTGGTTGTTCATTGGCATGAAGCGAGCCTGCTTTGGCGAGCTCACGCTCCAGATCTTCGTACTCGGTGCAGTAGCGCACGTCCTCGCCAGCAAAGCTCTGTTCGCTGATGGGGGTGGTTGCGATGGCGTCAATGATCTGCAGTTGCATCCGGGTGCTTTACTCTTGGTTGCCAGTTATCAGGGCGATTGCTTGTGACGCTCCCTGATGACGTTGCACTCATATTGCGCAAGTTTCTACGCAACAAGTTGCGCAATAAGTTGCTCATACTTGTTGCAGTTGGTTTTTTGATGGCAACTTTTTGCTCAAGTTTATGTGCAAAAAACTGCGCATCTCTGGCTGGAAAGGTGGCTATCCTATGCGCCGCGCAGTGTGCCTTCAAGTGTATAAAGTGTGAACTGGTTTGGTTTATGAGGAATTGGCCAAGTTCGTTTTCCTAAGTTCTTATTTTATAAGTTTTTCTTTAAAAACAATGGCTTGTTATTTGTGGCTATTGTTTTTTTTGGTGTTGTCAATGTGGTATTTGTAGTTTTTTTATCCTGTGATCTTGTTGGCAATATGTTTGTTTTAAGTTGTGACTTGTGGGGTTGTTAGTTTTTTTTTAATGGGTTATCGGGCGTGTTTTTTTGTGGATGTGTCTTCAGTGTTTCTTTTGTTAGCGCCCGGACAAGCGCTGCGCCCGCCGAAATATGTAGTATCCCGCTGTTACCCACCTGCAGTAAAAGGGGCGCATGATGCAGGTCTACTCACTGCGGAGGGCATATCATGAGCAGCAAGAAACTATTGTTATTGGCAGGTGATTTTGTTGAGGACTATGAAATCATGGTTCCGTTTCAGGCGCTGAGCATGCTGGGTTACGAAGTACATGCAGTGTGTCCGGACAAGCAAGCCGGTGATACAGTCAAAACGGCGATTCATGATTTTGAAGGTGATCAGACCTACACCGAAAAACCTGGCCACCTGTTTGCGCTGACGTACAGCTTTGCAGACGTAAAGGTTGACGATTATGTGGGCTTGGTTGTGCCGGGTGGTCGGTCACCTGAGTATCTGCGTTTGAATGAGCGCGTGATCGAGCTGGTGCGTGGTTTTGATGAGGCGCAGAAGCCTATCGCCGCGGTATGCCATGGCGCACAATTGCTGGCGGCGGCTGGTATCCTCAAGGGCCGCGAGTGCAGCGCATACCCAGCCTGCGGCCCAGACGTGACTATGGCCGGCGGGACTTTTGTCGACATCGCGGCTGATCAGGTCCATGTGCAAGGCAATCTGGTTAGTGCGCCTGCCTGGCCGTCACATCCGCTATGGTTAGCCGCGTTCGTTAAATTGCTGGGCGCACGCATCGAGTTGTAAGCTACCAAGGGCTGCACTGGCTGTGCGGCCCGACCTGGAGGCTGGTTATGTGTGAACTATATGTAAAGGCTGATCCTATTCTCTATGAGTCGCGCTCGCGCTCACTGCGTATTCGCGGCGTGGTGACTACCTTGCGGTTGGAGAATCAGTTTTGGCAGATACTGCAAGAGATCGCTGAGGTCGATGACATGACCACCAATCAGCTAGTCACCAAATTGTATGATGAAATCATGGAGTTAAGGGGGGAAGTGGTTAACTTTGCTTCATTCTTGCGAGTCAGTTGCACCCGCTACCTGGCGCAGCGAGAGGCTCAAGTGGTTCCCTTGACGTTAGTGGGGCGTGCCAGCGCTCAGGGTTGATTGAGCTCGAGCGGCCGGGGTTTCAGGTTTGCTATAGTCAGTTTCCTTTAGCGGTTTATTAGTTGCGGAGTCGGGCTATGTCGATCGAAACCTGGTTGGCTTTTTTTGTTGCATGCTGGGTGATTAGTTTGTCGCCAGGTGCGGGCGCCATTGCGTCTATGTCCAGCGGCTTGAATTATGGCTTCGCCCGCGGTTATTGGACTGCTTTGGGTCTGCAAATAGGCTTGTTGCTGCAGATTACAGTGGTTGCGGCTGGCGTTGGTGCACTATTGGCGACGTCGGCGCTGGCCTTTAATTTGATCAAATGGTTTGGCGTAGTCTATCTGCTCTATCTGGCGTGGCGGCAGTTGCGCGCGCAGCCGGTGTCCATGGAGCAAGATGTCTCTGTGCGTCCATTAGGGCAGCCTTTGGCTCTGGTGTTTCGCGGTTTTCTGGTCAACGTCAGTAATCCCAAAGCGCTGGTGTTTATGCTGGCCGTGCTGCCGCAGTTCCTCGATTTGTCGCACCCGCTATTGAGCCAATACGTTTTGATGGCGATCACTATGGTCACCGTCGATGCGGTTGTGATGGCAGGTTACACCGGGCTGGCGTCCAAGGTGTTGCGTCTGCTCCGGTCGCCAAAACAGCAAAAAACCATGAATAGAGTTTTTGCCGGTCTGTTTGCCGGTGCGGCTGGCTTGCTGACGCTCGTTCGCCGCGCAGCTGCCTGAGCTTACCGGCTGTTGCGCATGGCGGATGGGCTGATGCCATGCACTTGGCGAAAGCGATTACTGAAATGGCTGAGTGAGCTAAAGCCACAGGTTAAGGCAATCTCGGTCAGCGGCAAGGTGCTTCTTTGCAGTAACTGTCCAGCCTTAATCAGTCTCCGATTCATGACGTACTGATGCGGCGCCACCCCCTTGCTGTGCTTGAACATACGCGCAAAGTGATACTCGCTGAGACCTGTTTCGCGAGCCAGATCGCTGAGTAATAGCGATTGATCCAGGTGGCTATCGATATAATCCAGCACCCGGTTCAGTTGGTGGGGCGCTAACCCGCCCCGCACAGCAGGTGCTTGCCAGCCCAAATGCACGTAATGCTGCAGTAGCTGGTTCAGCACCAGGGTCGTGGCGCTACTGATTGCCAAGTGATCTGCCGGGTTGTTCCAGTCATTGTTGAGCAGAAACTGGCGGTAAAGAACGGCAATGCGCGGGTCGTCGGTAAATAGGCGCTCATCCAGCGTAATCTGGCTTGGACTGCGATCCCAGGTTTGTTCGGCCTGATCGCGCAGATGCTGATCAGTGAAGTACAGGTGCATGAAGCTGAGCGGGCCGCGTATGTGCCAAGTGGATGCGTAGTCTTTTGGCATGAGACACAGCTTGTCTGGCGCGCCGCCGTTTTGCCAACCGGCAGCGCTCTGAAAGTAGGATTGGTAGCCGTCGGCGATGTACATGCTGAGCGTGTGATGATCTGCGTGGTCGAGTGCAATCAAGTCATCGTCGTTGTACCAACTGGCCAGCCCCAGGCCGTTACTCAGGCGCGTGCTCTCCAGCAACCTTGCCTTGTGCAATTGCAGGTTCTCAAGCACGTGATAGGGAAGGGGCATGCTGACTCCTTGTGTTCCGCGAGCATGGCGCTAGTGACTGCTCGATCTTAACTAGACATCAGTTGGCCGCCAAGCGGGAGCGCATCAGGTGCGTCCTATACACAGAAAAATGCGCAAGAATCTGCAAGTCCAGGTGTCTTTGTGCAAGCTCACGCAGCGCGACGGGTGGATAATTCGATACTGTCTACCTAGCGAGTGCACGGCATGAACGCGTTGTTATATATCACTACAGTCTTGATCTGGGGCACCACCTGGATCGCTATTTCAATGCAGTCTGGCCCGGTGCCGGTTGTGGTCTCTGTTTTTTACCGCTTTTCTCTGGCCGCAGGCGTACTGCTTTTGGTTCTCTTGATTAGTGGCCGCCTGCGTCGCCTGGCTAAGCGCGACCATCTGTTTTGCCTATTGCAGGGTATGTGCGTATTTGGCTTCAACTTTTGCTGTTTTTACGCGGCTAACGCCTATATCAACAGCGGCCTGGAATCGGTGCTGTTTTCCATGGCTACGGTTTTCAATGCCATTAACGGCGTCATTTTCTTTCGCCAGCGCGCTACTCGGCGTTTGTTGTGGGCTAACTTGCTGGGCTTTATCGGGATTGTCAGTCTGTTCTGGCAGGACCTGGTTGGCGTGGGTTTGAATGCGTCGGTGCTGACCGGCATAGGCTTGAGCCTGTTGGGTACTTATGGATTTTCTTTAGGCAATATGATCAGTGTTCGTCATCAGGCACGTGGCCTGGATTTGTTGTCTACCAATGCTTATGCCATGGGGTACGGTGCGTTGGTTATGCTGTTGGTGGCACTGGGCACCGGTGCGCAATTCAGCATAGAGTGGAGTGCGGCTTACCTTGGCTCGCTGGTTTATCTGGCGCTGTTTGGCTCAGTCATAGGCTTTGCCACCTATTTTGCTCTGATTGGTCGCATAGGCGCAGGCCCGGCAGCCTATGCCACTGTCGTATTCCCGCTGATCGCGTTGGGTATGTCGACTCTATTTGAAGGCTATCAGTGGACATCAACGGCTGTTCTTGGGCTGGTGTTGATATTGGTAGGCAACGGGGTGATGTTCTATCGGCCCAAGCCTCGTGCGACGGTGCCACAAGGTTCGGTTTAACGGGATGGAAGCGTTTTTATGGACTATCTGATTATTGCTGTTGCTGTGCTCAGTGGGCTCTATTTTCACTGGTGGTTATTTGTACGGATACGGCGTTGGGCTGACCGTGATCTTGCCTTGTCGATGGCTGGGAATGAACCGGCCAAGCGTGATTTTATGTTGGTTAAATTGGCTGAGGCGCGACGTTTGGGGATAAAAAAAGGCGAGCTGGAAGCGTGGCTGCAGGACGCGTCAACGAGTTATGCAGTGACCCGACTGCAAGATAAAAATTGAACTGATCTTGGCGGATGCACTCTCTTTATAGTAAGCGTTATCGTTTTTGAGCTAGTCGAGGAGAGACCATGGAACTGCCAAACAAAGATCTGGTTATGTTATTTGAACAGCTGGGTCTGGACTCAGATCAGGCCAGTATGGATGCCTTCTTTGCCAGCCATTCGCTAGCCCAAGACACCAAATTGAGTGAGGCCAGCTTCTGGTCGCCATCGCAAGCCGCCTTCTTGCGTGATGAGATCCGTGAGGATGCTGAATGGGCACCGGTGGTCGACGAGCTCAATGCGCGCCTGCACGAAGAATAAAGCGAGTTAAAACTGAACTATTCGGGCTGCTCATAAGGCGGCCCGATCAGTGTGTTCCAACTGTAGTTGAAGTCCACAGACACCAACAGGGGAATAATTATGACCAGTACCACTGACAAAATTAAAGGCAAGTACGACGAAACCGTTGGCAAGACCAAACGTGAAATCGGTCGAGCTACTGATGATGAAGAGTTGCAGGGTGAAGGTGAGCTGCAAAACATCAAGGGCAAGGGTGAGTCGCTCAAGGGTGATGTGAAAGACAAGTTGAAAGATATTATCGATAAGGGCTGATGTTCGGCGCTACTCAGTGCGGTAACCTGAGTGCTGGAAGTCCTCAATCTGAAAGCCGCTCGTCAATACGAGCGGCTTTTTTGTCTTTGCTTGATAAGGCAGGCCGCTGATACCTCGATCTTACGGAGCAATTCAAGCACTGGCTAACTCAGGCAACGAGGGTGTCCTAAAAATTGTGTAACCGGTGAAACGGCAGGATACTGCCTCTCCTCCTGGAGTCACTATGACCATCAACAAACGCACGAAACGCAGTAAACCCAACCCCGAACTGCTCCAGCTCGCCG
>NZ_JACGWE010000092.1:0-2980 GCF_014077575.1 Pseudomonas sp. 5Ae-yellow
CTTGATAGCGCCGATGATCTGCTCTTCGGTGTATCGCGTCTTCTTCATATCGAGATCTCCATCTTGCTAGGTTAGCTGGAAATCTCATCGAGTTCATGGCGTGGAATTTGGGGGAAAGGTCAGTTTCAGTGGCGACTGTCCAATTTGTGGCGGTCGAGTGTTACTGGCTGAAGGTAAGCCAGACCACAAGCTTCCATTGGTGGGCAGGTGCGGTGAAAGTCCTTATGCACACGTGTTCAGCTTTGACCGTGTGCGGCTAAAAGGCACTTACCTTGGGCCGGATAAGTGACTGGTTTCGGCCCAGCGTGTATAAAAACGCTGAGCTAAATTTGAAGTGCGCGCGTCTACGCGAAACCTAAATTTATCGGCTGGCCAGCCCAAATATTGGTTTTGGGTAAAACGCATTTTTTAGCACGACTTCTAGTTTTACTGCTCTTGAAAACGTTTTACACAGCCTCGGCCAGAAGCTGACGCTCAAAAGCATCTACAAAACTATGGGCTATTCACTGAACCACACGGCGCTTATTTAGATAGCTAAATAGCTCATAGAACTGACGAAATAGAAAATCAATTACAGATCGTCCATCCTTCCAACTTGACGAGATAGACGCATAGATTCATTCCTTTCCATATTAAACAGAGCCTCAAACAGCTCCTTCGCTTCTGGTATCTCCGCTTTCTCAGACATTGTTTGGTAAAGCCCAATCACTTGACTATGAAAAGCAATGACTTCGCTGAAGATGCTCTGGGAGTCCTGTTTGACATAACGCTCATCGCATGTCTCGTGAGTATTTATGGGATTATGGTGCAAGTAATCATACACCCGCGTTTCCAATGTATTTTTGGCGCTTTGATGCTCGAAACCGTCGATCATTCTGGCTAGCTCCGATTCGTGAGTCGTCAGATAATCTAGCAATGCTTTGGCGCGCTCGTCTTCATGACGTGTCGCGCAATGGGCCAGGCAATGAGCTAGGTTCTGGTGCAGGTCACGCGTCCAGTCGATCAGTTCGCCAAATGTTTTGATGTCCATACGAATTTACGCTCCTCGGATTTAATTTTCGGTATATACAACAAGTTGTCTGCTGACAGCAGATCACATAAGCCTGAACCCAAACTGAACTGTACTCGCTTTAACGTGCATGTTTGACGCAGATCAATTTTCGGCAATTTTGTTTTGTTCAGCTTTTAAAACCGACCAACCGATGAACATCCACCTTACGGAGTACGCCAGCAACATCGGCAAGACCACCCACTGAGCGAGAGGCAGCACTCCTATGCCTGTGAACATAAGCTCAGGCATCAGCTCACTGTAGCTCCATCGCTGCCCACCTCCAGTTGCCCAGTACTCAAAAATAATAGTCGCTATCAATCCGGCAGAGAGATAACCGATCAATGTCGACGTTCTCCAGGATTTTGCAACCCAGAACCAATTTTTAGAGAAGGATGCCGCTGCTGTATAGGCGCCAAGGGTTATATGGGCGTCTCCGAGTGTCGCGCGCATACAGAGCCAGACCACATCCCAGTGGCGTGCTTCAGCCATTCCGGAAAAAAAAGGTACTTGTACCATTTCCCAGAAGAAATGCAGAAAGAAGCTTACACCCCATACCATCAGAGCAAGAGCAACTACTGCCCTGGGCCTTCGCGTAATATTCAGAATACCCATTGCATCTCCAGCGGTAATGCCTCAAGCAATACTCTTAGCTCTATCTGGCACCAAGACAATGACCATCAGCCCCGCCACCGTAACCGCAATCCCGGCAAGTTCTATCAAACTAAAGACTTCATCAAAAAATAAAGCCCCGATAAGCAAACCGAAAACGGGTGTCAAAAAAGTAAATGGATTGAGTTTGTTCAAAGGTGCTCTAGCTAACAGGGCGTACCAGAGTACAACCATTAAGGCGGTTGCCGGAATAGCAAGCACAAAGACGGCCCCTGCAAACGACCATGTCCAGTTAATATCAAAGCCTTCACCAACCAGCAAAGACGCAAAGAACAAAAATACCGCACCCAGAACTAGCTGAATCCCCATCGGCCAGTACGTATCTTCCTCATCGATCTGAAGTTTTAAGAGAACATTACCTATTGCCGTTCCAACAGCCCCACCAAGTACATATAGCGTGCCTACAAATCGATCAGTCCCGAAGTCAAGATCAGGCAGAGCAATTACGACTATGCCCAAAAAACCGATAAACAAACCCACATATAGGCGAAGTGTGATTATTTCTCTCAATACAAAAATCGATAATATTGCAGCAAAAAGAGGTTGCGCGTTTGCTAATACGGTTGCAATTCCAGGTTCTACGTTGCCCGCACCGAGAAACATGCCACCCAATCCCATTCCGGTATAACTGAAGCCAATCAATGTAAGCATCATCAAACGCCGAAATGAACAATGGAATCCCCGCTCCATCCTCATTCCTATAGCAATTAGACAAGCTCCCGCCAATGATGCACGAATAGATGCAAACAACAAGGGAGGTGCATCAGGCAAACCAACGGTGATAAAAGGAAAGCAGATAGCCCACAAAATAGCGACAAGGACCATTCCAAATATAGTTCGTAATGAAAGTGATTGGCTTGATAACACTGCCAAAATTTATCCCCTTCCGTTTAAAACCCATAAGCAACGAACTTAATAGTTAAGATTTCTATCTCGACGATTAATAGAAAAACCTCTACATAAAGCGGGCTGCGGATAGAGTCACGAAAAGCATTACCAGTCAGAGAGCGTTTTCTACGAATCATCATATCTGCACTTGAACCATGTCATTCCGGAGGTGTTAAGTGTTCCTGGCATCAGCTAACCGTTTTTGACGGACCAGCGATAGAGCGGTACAAACACAATGGCAATATACCAGGGCGGTTGCAGGAGCTGAGTGCAACACGGTTATTGAATTGACGCAGGAGCATCATATTGCATAGCCAAGGCTTTCTGCATCACTTCGCTCATGACTTCGATAGGACATTTGAAATCGAAGCG
>NZ_JACGWE010000148.1:0-427 GCF_014077575.1 Pseudomonas sp. 5Ae-yellow
AGGCAAGAGCAGACCTATTTGAATACATCGAGCGGTTCCATAATCCTAGGATGCGACGTAGAGTTGCTGCGCAGGATCAAAAGCTCTTAGCTGTTTTATAACCGTCCGTGGAAACGGGGTAGAACCCCTCGAAGGGCGGCGTAACGTAAGGAATCTCATCGAACCAGTGGTGCTAATTCAGGGGAAAGGTCACTACCGCGAAGGAGTAGCTAAATTTTTCTTTTGGAGGAATACTTTTGATCAGCACGACTGGAGTGACTTCAATTGCTGAAGTGACAATGTTAGCGCCCGCAATTTTGATGGCGGCGGCAAAAACTGAGTGCAACACCTGACCTTTCCGGTACGGTGCTGCCCTATGTCTTATTCCGAACTCAGCGTTGCAGAGCGTGCCACCATTCAAGTTAGTCATGCCCAAGGCCTCAGCTTG
>NZ_JACGWE010000127.1:0-871 GCF_014077575.1 Pseudomonas sp. 5Ae-yellow
AAGCAGCCTTCACCCTACACATCGACGGCGCTGCCCACGATTTCAAGGTATTGGCCTTTACCGGTAAAGAGGCCCTCAACCAGCCGTTTGCCTTTGAGCTGGAACTGATCAGCGAACAGCCCGACATAGACCTGGGCTCGCTGCTGCACCACACCGCCTATCTCGACATGGGCCAGGGTGCTGGTATCCACGGCTTTATCGACCGACTCGCCCAGGGCGAAGCCGGCAAACGCCTGACCCGGTATCACCTCTGCCTGCGCCCCCAGCTCAGCTATCTGGCGCACAGAACCAATCAACGCATCTTTCAGCACCTCACCGTGCAAGACATCATCAGCCGCCTGCTGGAAGAACATGGCATTCAGGGCGACGCCTACCGTTTTCAACTCAACGCCAGCTACCCTGAACGTATCTACTGCACCCAGTACGACGAAACCGACCTGCACTTCATTCAGCGCCTGTGCGAAGAAGAAGGCCTGCACTACCACTTTGAGCACAGCCGCCAGGGCCACGTCATCGTCTTTGGTGACGACCAGACCACCTTCCCGCAACTGGCGCAGATCGGTTACAGCCAGGGCACCGGCATGGTCGCCGACGAGCCCGTGGTCAAACGCTTCGGCCTGCGGGTAGAAACCCGGCCCAGCCGCGTCACCCGCCGCGACTACGACTTTGAAAAACCGCGCCTGCTGATGGAAGCCGCGTACAAAACGCCGGCAGACCCCGAACAGGATCAACAAAAGGCCCACGAGCCCGACCTGGAAGACTACGACTACCCCGGCCGCTTCACCGACCGCGAGCGTGGCAAACAGCTCAGCCAGATCAACCTCGAACGCCACCGCGCCGAACAGCAACTGGCCGACGGCCTGAGCGACCA
>NZ_JACGWE010000126.1:0-883 GCF_014077575.1 Pseudomonas sp. 5Ae-yellow
AAGCAGCCTTCACCCTACACATCGACGGCGCTGCCCACGATTTCAAGGTATTGGCCTTTACCGGTAAAGAGGCCCTCAACCAGCCGTTTGCCTTTGAGCTGGAACTGATCAGCGAACAGCCCGACATCGACCTGGGCTCACTGCTGCACCACACCGCCTATCTCGACATGGGCCAGGGTGCTGGCATCCACGGCTTTATCGACCGACTCGCCCAAGGCGAAGCCGGCAAACGCCTCACCCGCTACCACCTCTGCCTGCGCCCCCAGCTCAGCTATCTGGCGCACAGAACCAATCAACGCATCTTCCAGCACCTCACCGTGCAAGACATCATCAGCCGCCTGCTGGAAGAACATGGCATTCAGGGCGACGCCTACCGTTTTCAACTCAACGCCAGCTACCCTGAACGCGACTACTGCACCCAGTACGACGAAACCGACCTGCACTTTATCCAGCGCCTGTGCGAAGAAGAAGGCCTGCACTACCACTTTGAGCACAGCCGCCAGGGCCACGTCATCGTCTTTGGTGACGACCAGACCACCTTCCCGGAGCTGGCCCAGATCGGTTACAGCCAGGGCACCGGCATGGTCGCCGACGAGCCCGTGGTCAAACGCTTCGGCCTGCGGGTAGAAACCCGCCCCAGCCGCGTCACCCGCCGCGACTACGACTTTGAAAAGCCCCGGCTGCTGATGGAAGCCGCCTACAAAGGCGAAAGCAATCCAGAGCAAGATCAACAGAATCAACAGCAGCAAGCACCGCAGCCCGACCTGGAAGACTACGACTACCCCGGCCGCTTCACCGACCGCGAGCGTGGCAAACAGCTCAGCCAGATCAACCTCGAACGCCACCGCGCCGAACAGCAACTGGCCGACGGCCTGAGCGACCA
>NZ_JACGWE010000048.1:0-20375 GCF_014077575.1 Pseudomonas sp. 5Ae-yellow
GGCGAGAAGGTCAGTTTTTCAGGTACCATTTTGGATAGCGGCTGTTGGTGCTTGGTGAACGGTGTAAGGTCCTGAAACTATAGCACTTTCAGCCGCTTTCTTTTATCCCCTCATGAGAAATCCGGGCGATGCGCCAGGTTAATCTGGCATGTTGGTGGCGCTGGAAATGCGCTACGAGGTAAGGCTGGCCAGCCGCCTTGGCCCCGAGTCATGGCCGCGACGGGTAACCGGAGTGGGCAAGCGTTGACAGGGGTTGTTGTGGGCCAGGTATTGAGCTCCGAAAATTCTCGCCCTTGGGGTGCCGACGGTATGCCCGTTCACGGAAGGCAACACTGGCCGAGGCGCAAATGGCAAGTCCCGGCCGGGCCCCACGGAGTCATAGACCCTGAGCACGCAGCTCTATACAGCATGCACGGAACCTGGGAGAGCCCAGCGCGTATCTGGTGGTGTGGGTAGTGCATCATCAGATCGGCAGGTGAAGGTGAAAGACCCGAACGACCTGCATGAACGCGGTTGGGCAGTCGGACGAGCCCATAGTAGTGGAGAAGCGGATGAACGAAGGCAATCAACGAGAGCAAGACCAAACTCGCCAAAAGCCGGAGGAATTCGTGGAGCGAAGGGGCTCGGCCAAGGGGAACACCGCTCAGGCGCCCACGACTGGGACACAGAGCCCAGGGGCCGTGTCGCGCGGTCTGATCGGTGTACGGGAAGCCGCAAGAAGGGACAAGACGTTGCAGTTTACTGCCTTGCTGCACCACCTAACGCCGGAGTGCCTGAGAGGAAGCTTTGCGCGCCTCAAGCGCAATGCGAGTCCAGGCGTGGACGGGGTGCGGTGGGAAGATTACGCACCGATTGCAGAGAAGCGGGTCGTGGACCTGCACCGGAGTGTACAAGAGGGCAGTTATCGGGCTCAGCCGGTCAAACGAGCACGCATCCTCAAAGAGGACGGCAGTGAGAGACTGCTGGGCGTCTCTGCCCTGGAGGACAAGGTTGTCCAGGGCGCACTGGTGGAGGTGCTCAATGCCATTTACGAGGTCGACTTTAAAGGCTTCAGCTACGGCTTCCGGCCGGGGCGAAGCCAACACGATGCGCTGGACGCGCTCTGGGTCGGCCTGACCAGTCAACCGGTCAACTGGGTTCTGGATATGGACATCCAGGGGTTTTTCGACCACATCCAGCACGACTGGCTCATGCGCTTTCTTGGCCACCGGATTGGCGACAAGCGCATTCTGCGACTGATCAAGAAATGGTTGCGAGTAGGCGCCTTCGATGAGGGGCAATGGCTCGATCTCGCCGAGGGCTCACCTCAAGGCGCAGCCATCTCGCCGTTGCTGGCCAACATTTACCTTCACTACGCGTTTGACCTATGGGCCGATTGGTGGCGCAGACACCACGCACGTGGACGGGTGGTCATTGTACGTTATGCCGACGATACCGTTATGGGGTTCCAAGGCCGCGACGATGCGGAGGCTTTCCGCACCGCCGTGGCGCAACGCCTCAATCGGTTCGGTCTGACGCTGCACCCGAAGAAGACGCGGCTACTGGAGTTTGGCCGCTATGCCAACATCAACCGTAAGCAGCGCGGCGCAGGCAAGCCGGAGACCTTTGACTTCCTGGGTATGACACATATTTGCTCGTGCACACGCCGAGGCAAGTACACCATCCGGCGCCAGACTGCCGCGAAGCGCTTACGGGCTAAACTGCAACAAGTGAAAAGGCAATTGCGTCGGCGCCTGCATCGACCGGTTCCAGAGACCGCTCGTTGGCTGTGCGCCGTGCTCCAGGGGTACTACAATTATCACGCGGTGCCATACAATCTGGCCTCGCTTCGAGCTTTCTGGCACCATCTCAGCCGCGCCTGGTTCAAGGCGTTGAGGCGCAGAAGCCAGAAAGCACGGGGCTTGACGTGGGAACGCTTCAAACGCTTTCGCGATGCCTGGCTCCCGCTACCGCGTATCCTCCACCCCTGGCCCAGCGAGCGGTTTCGCCGTCGTCACCCGAGGCAGGAGCCGTATGCGGTAATACCGCACGTACGGATCTGTGCGGGGGGTGCCTCGTGAGAGGCATTCCTACCGCAACTAATGTCCAACGGCCACTGGCAACGGTTGTGGTTGGCGGTCTGATCACTTCAACGCTGCTGACGCTGGTGGTGTTGCCCAGTGTGTACCAGTGGTTTGCATCTGAACGTCGTGAC
Source organism: Pseudomonas sp. 5Ae-yellow (assembly GCF_014077575.1). Taxonomy (NCBI): domain Bacteria; kingdom Pseudomonadati; phylum Pseudomonadota; class Gammaproteobacteria; order Pseudomonadales; family Pseudomonadaceae; genus Pseudomonas; species Pseudomonas sp. 5Ae-yellow. The sequence goes on from NZ_JACGWE010000048.1 coordinate 2,195, forward strand.
GTTTCAGTCTGATAGTCAGGAGACGGTTTATGTATGAAATAAAAGCGTATGTCAGAGAAGTGATGGCAGAGCATGTGGTTGATGCTCTGGCCAAAGTTAAGGGGGTGGCAAGTATTGCTGTCGTGTCTCTCGGCGAATTTGGTCATCTGGTCGGCGATGAGTCGCCTCTGGAGAAAGTGAAGATGGTCAAGCTGGAAATAGACGTAGCGACCGATGATGTCGCTGGTGAAGTTGTGGAACTCATTGTCAGAACGGGCAGAACCCAGGAAGGGCACCCGGGTGACGGTAAGGTGCTTGTATCCCGCCTGGTTCGGGCTGTTCGTATCGACGATGGTGCGACCGACGAGAGCGCACTTCAACCGGCATCAAACCAGCGCTTTTCCTAGATTGGATGGCGGCATCGTGGCCATGAGTCGCGATGCCGCTTCTCCCCGCCCTTATTGAGGAGCACTTTCAAGTTCCCTGAGCTAATGCCTTCCAAATTCAAGTTCATTTCAACCTTTTCAGTTACTATCTCCACCTCTATCTACCTTGTCATGGGCGTCTCGCCCCCATGAATTGTGGCTAACAACCCCTTCGGGAGAAAGTCGATGAAGGCAAGCAAGCACTCGCCCAGGGCGTTGCTGTGTTCAGTACTATTGTCTATTCCTCTGTTCGGTCAAGCGGAGACTGTGAATTGGACAAATTGGCTCACTGGCCAGATAAGCAAGCATCCGGATGTCATGGCGGCGACAGAGCAGGCGGCAGCCCGGGATGCGGATGCTGAGGCAAGCGAACAACCGCTGTATAACCCGGAGCTGTCTGTTGGAGCAGACAGAACGGGCAGTGAAAACAACTTTGAGGCAGGGCTATCACAAACGATCGATTGGTCTGATCAACAGGGTGCGCTAAAGGACAAGGCAAAGCTGATCAGGCTTTCCGCTGAAGCTGATTTGAACGAGGCGGTTTTGGCACAAACGTCCGAGTCGCTGTTTGCGCTTGTCGAGTGGCGCGCGGCGACGCGTGCCGAAGAAATTGCGGAATCCCAGCAACACCGTCTGGATGCCTTGCTGGAGCAGGTTGAGCAACGCCAGCAGGCGGGCGACCTGGGGAGTACCGATGCAGAGTTGCTTTTTTTAAGCCTTTCTCAGCAGCTCAGTGAACTCGCCCAGGCAAAGGCTGCGGTTGATCAGGCGCAAGCCCGGGTCAGAGAGCTTCTGCCGGATTGGCGGCCTCAGGATGGGGGGATCCCCGGGCACATTTGGCCGGCTCTTGCTTCCAGGGTCGATAACGACAATTTGCTGGATCATCCGTCAATTGCTGCTGCCCGCGCGAGGTGGCAGGTGCTGCGGAGCGAAGCCGAGGTGGTCAGTCGCAGAGCGGCGGCATCTCCCACGGTCGGGCTGAGCGGAGGGCGTGATGGCGGTGAGAACCTGGTTGGCCTGACGTTCTCGATCCCTCTGAATGTCCGTAATAACTACGGTGCCGAAATCCAGGCTGCCAACCGACGATCATTAGAGGCCGAAGCTCGGTTTCAGGCACTTTATCGGAAGCAGCAGTATGGTCTGGCGGGCGCCCGAGCTGCCTGGAAGCGATACGACACCCAACTCAGCCGATGGACAGAACTCTCCCAGGGGCGTGTACAGCGAAGTGCTGATTTGCTTGAGAAGCAGTGGCAGGTCGGCGACCTCTCCACCTCTGAGTATCTCCAGGCGCTGGGCCAGCGCGCGGAGAGCCTGAAAACCGGTATTGAACTGGAAAAGCAGGCGCAGCTGGGTCTGATTGAGCTCTTGAGTCAGTCTGGCGAACTGATCACCCCCTTCCAACAATAGTCTGGAAACTGGATATTCATTATGAAAAAAGCTCTGATTTCAGTATTCGCATTGACGTTGCTTACAGCCCCACTTTCTTTTGTACAGGCAGAGGAAGATGCTCATCAGGAAGCCGGTCATGATCATGCTGCCAGTGGCGACGATCATCAGGAAGTCACCGGTGAGGAGGGCGAGCATAAGGAAGATCATGGTGAAGAAGGTGAGCATGAGGAGGAAGGTGATCATGAAGAGGAAGGGGGGCACGGCCACGAAGACGAGAACGGTGGCCATGAAGAAGCGGCCACCGCAAGCATCAATGCCAAACAGAAAGATCTGGCCGGCATTGAAGTAGCAACCCTCGAAAGCAAGCGCGTTGACTATGAAATTTACGCGCCCGGTGAGCTGCTGACCAACGGCTATACCAGCTATCACGTGTCCCCCCGGGTTGCCTCAGTGGTGCTGCGGCGTCACGTGGAACTGGGTGAGCACGTAACCAAGGGCCAGCCGCTGGTAACCCTGTTCAGTGAGACGGTGGCACAGGCGCAGGCGGATTACAGGAAAGCTTTTCCTGAATGGAAGCGAATCAGCGGGCTGGGTCGTTCCGTGGTTGGCGATCAGCGGTTCAATACAGCGAAAGCCAACATTGAAGCAGCAAGGGCGACTCTGCTTGCTTACGGGCTGAACGATGATGACATTGGTGCGTTGAAGGCCAGCGGGGTGGATAGTCTCGGTGAATACATGCTCAGGGCTCGCGTGGATGGTGCAGTACTGACCGATGAGTTTGAGCAAGGACAAAGAGTTGAGGCTGGCCAGCCGCTGGTGACTCTTGCTGATGAGAGTGAGCTTTGGGTAGAAGCCCATCTGCCAGCAAGCTCCGACATTGTTCTAGAGAAGGGCGCGGAAGCCGAAGTCAGGGCAGCGGGTCGTGTGGGCGTGGCAACGGTGTCCCAGGAAGCCCACACCATTGATCCTGTGACCCGCACGCGGATTGTCAGGCTGGAGCTGGACAATCCTGAAGATCGTTTTCATCCAGGAATGTTCGCAGATGTGTATTTTCGTTTTAAGACCAGCGAGCCGGTGCTTGCCGTGCCGGAGACTGCATTGATGCGTGGCGCGGACGGCGACTGGACGGTCTATGTGGAAGAGGCCGAAGGCGAGTATGAACCCGTGGAAGTGGAACTGGGCCGCTCAATTGGCGGGCTCCGTGAGGTTTCCGGCCTGGCTGCGGGCCAACGAGTCGTTTTGCGGGGCGCATTTTTTGTGGCCTCTGAGATTGCCAAAGGCGGCTTTGATCCGCACAACCACTGATTCCGGGAGCCATTATGTTCAACCGAGTTGTCGACTGGGCGGTTCAGAACCGCCTGTTGGTTCTTATTGCGCTTGCAGTGCTTATCGCCACGGCCGCGTTTCAGATACCAAAACTGAATCTTGATGCTTTCCCCGACGTTACAAACGTCCAGGTCGCTGTTAATACAGAGGCGCCCGGACTTGCGGCTGAGGAAGTCGAGCAGCTGATCACCTATCCCATTGAAGCGGTGATGTATGCGTTGCCGGATGTTGAGGAGGTTCGGTCCATCTCCAAAACCGGGTTGTCTGGTGTCACCGTGGTCTTTAAAGAGGGCACGGATATCTATTTCGCGCGCCAACTGGTTTTCGAGCGGTTGCAGGCCGCGCGGGAGCTGATTCCGGACGGGGTCGGGGTGCCTGAAATGGGGCCGAATACGTCCGGTCTTGGCCAGGTCTACCAGTACTTGCTGATAGCGGACCCGGATTCGGGGTACGACGCAATGGAATTGCGCAGCTTGCACGACTGGCTGGTCAAACTGTTGCTGATACCGGCTGAAGGGGTTACGGAAATCCTGTCGTTTGGCGGAGAGGTCCGCCAGTACCAGGTTAACCTGAACCCGGCGCGAATGCTGTCCTATGACTTATCACAGAACGATGTCATGGAAGCCCTGGAGAACAACAACTCCAATGTTGGGGGCTGGTATATGGGCCGCGGGCAGGAGCAGTTGGTTATTCGCGGTATGGGCTGGCTGGGTAATGGCGAGCAGGGGCTCGAGCAGATCCGTCAGGTGCCCGTTAAAACCAGTGATGGCATTACAGTGACAGTGAACGATGTCGCCGAGGTAGCGCTGGGCACTGAAATTCGCCAGGGTGCGGTAACCATGACCCGGAAGGATGAAGCCGGTCAGGTTGAACAACTGGGTGAAGTGGTTTCTGGCATTGTACTCAAACGAATGGGGGCCAACACAAAAGCCACCATCGACGGCATCGAGGCCCGCATTGATCGCATAAATCAGGCGCTTCCGAGTGGGGTTCGTTTTGAGCCCTATTACAACCAGGCGGATCTGGTGACCAAGGCCGTAGAGACGGTGACCAATGCGCTTCTGTTGGCTTTTGTGTTTATTGCGATCGTGCTTGCCCTGTTCCTGATGAATCTGCGGGCAACAACGCTGGTGCTGCTTTCAATACCGATTTCCATCGGGATTGCCCTGATGATCATGGCCTGGTTCGGTCTCTCGGCCAACCTGATGTCTCTGGGCGGTATTGCTGTGGCAATCGGCATGCTGGTGGATGGCTCTGTTGTTATGGTTGAGAACATGTTCAAGCATCTGACCCATCCTGATGCTGAGCATGACGCCCATCGGGATGAGTTGGCTGGAGATGACCCCGATCCATTGGACGCGTCACACGATGATCATGGCATTGCCCTTCGTCTCCAGGAAGCCGGCCGGGAAGTGGCGCGGCCGATTTTTTTCGCGACGGCGATTATCCTGGTCGTTTTCATGCCTCTGTTCAGCTTTGAAGGTGTGGAAGCCAAGCTGTTCCAGCCAATGGCAATCAGCATCATGCTGGCTATCGTGTCGGCGGTGATCGTCGCTCTGGTGGTTGTACCCGCGCTGGCGTCATACATGTTCCGTAAGGGTATCCGGGAGCGGGAAAGCTTCATTCTAAAACCCCTGGAAAAGCTCTATCGCATGGGGCTTGCCTGGTCACTGAAGCATAGCCGCGTGGTTGTTGGCGCGGCGGCTGTTCTTGTTGTGCTGGCGGCGCTGGTTGTGCCACGACTCGGCACGGAGTTCGTGCCTGAACTGGAAGAGGGAACGATTAACCTCCGGGTGACCCTGGCCCCTTCATCAAGCCTTGATACGGCGCTTGAAGTGGCGCCAAAACTGGAAGCCATGCTGATGGAATTTCCAGAAGTGACCTACGCGCTGTCCCGGGCGGGGCGGGCGGAAATAGGCGGCGATCCGGAGCCTGTGAACAACATCGAGATCTATATCGGCCTTAAGCCAACAGCCGAGTGGACCAGCGCCAGTAACCGCTATGCATTGCAGGCCCTGTTTGAGGAGAAGCTCGAACAGCACCCGGGGCTACTGTTTAACTTTTCTCAGCCTATCGGGACCCGGGTTGATGAACTGTTGTCAGGTGTCCGCGCGCAGTTGGCCATCAAACTCTTTGGCCCGGATCTCAAGGTGCTGGCGGAGAAAGGCCAGCAGATCGAAGCGGCGGTCCGAACAGTTCAGGGAACCCGGGACGTGGCCATGGAGCAGATTGCCGGTGAAGCGCAGTTGGTGGTTCAGCCAGACCGTCAGGCACTCTCCCGGTACGGACTCGCCGTGTCGGATGTGATGAGTGTCGTCCGGGACGGACTGGGTGGTGCCGCCGCGGGCCAGATCATCAACGGAAATGAGCGGTACGATATCTATGTGCGCCTGGCCAAACGTTTCCGCGAAGACCGGGATGCCATTGCTGATCTCAGGTTACAGGCACCGTCCGGAGCCTGGGTGAGACTCGGCGATGTGGCCGATGTGTCTATTGAGTCCGGCCCGCCCCAGGTGCGCCGCGACGACGTTCAGCGCCGTGTGGTCATTCAGTCCAATGTGCAGGGTCGTGATATGGGCAGTGTGGTTGCCGATATTCAGGATGTTATCGCGTCAGAAGTGAACCTTCCCCCCGGCTATTCGGTGGATATTGGTGGTCAGTTCGAAAACCAGCAGCGAGCTCAGAAACGATTGACCATTGTGGTACCTGTATCTCTGGGGCTGATTGCGCTGTTGCTCTACTTCGCTTTCAGTTCGGTTGGTCAAGCGCTGTTGATTCTGGTCAACGTGCCGCTTGCCGTAATTGGTGGTGTCTTTTCGCTCTGGGTCTCCGGCCAGTATCTTTCAGTGCCCAGTTCCGTTGGATTTATCACACTGTTTGGTGTGGCGGTGCTTAACGGGGTCGTTATGGTCGAAAGCATCAATCAGCGAATACAGGATGGGTTGAACGTGGATACCGCGGTGTTTGAAGGTGCCGTCTCCCGTTTACGTCCTGTCTTGATGACAGCAATAACCTCGGCGCTCGGTTTGATACCGATGCTGTTGTCGACGGGCGTGGGTGCTGAAATCCAGAAGCCACTGGCCAGCGTGATTGTTGGCGGCCTTATCACCGCAACTTTCCTGACGCTGTTTGTTTTGCCGGTTCTGTTCGGTCGCTTTTCGAGAGCCAAGGTGGGTGATATTCAGCGGTAGATGTGAGGCGGAAATGCATAGTTGCGGTTACATGCATGGAAGTGTAATTCCGCCCGTTTTAACGGAGACGAGGGTCTTGCTGTTGAACTTTGCTCCTAGAAAGAAGGCTGTGACTGTGATTCTGGTGCCCGATGTTTCTGAAGAGTCAATGTTCACCATTTCCGGAATTGTTGTTGAAACATCGGGCACGATGGTTAGCCACGGGTGTGTCGGCCAGGATGAAGAAGGTTCCCTTTAAAAGAATAAGTGGATTTATTGCCGCCGGAGGAATGGCAACCCTTTTCCATTGGGCGGCCATGTCCGGCCTGGTTCTGCTTGGCATGGCCCCCGTAGCAGCCACCTTTTCTGGAAGCGTTGTAGGAGCGGTTACCAACTACTGGTTGCAGCGAACTTTGGCCTTTCCAAACGCACGCCCACACATCCAGGCCATCTGGCGATATGCCTTTTCCTGTTCACTCGCAGCTCTCCTGAACGTTCTGATCTTTTTAGTCCTGCATCAACTGTTTGAAATCTCTGTTGTGCCTGCTCAGCTTCTAACCACTGCGGCTGTCGCTGTATTTAACTATGTTGTCTACCAAAGGCTGGTGTTTCATGAACAAACCTCTTGAGACTTCCCGTGCGCCGAATGAATCAGAGCTGCTTTCCCTGGTGGTTCCGGTGTTCAATGAGCGTTCGATGCTTCCCCTATTCTTTGAGCATGTATTGCCGATCCTTGCGAGCCTCGATATTCGCTCGGAGATCGTGGTTGTGGACGATGGTAGCGAGGATGGCAGTGCCGAATTTGTTAGGACTTTCATTAAAAGGAAATCGAGCATCCGTCTCGTCAAGCTAAGCCGCAACTTTGGCAAAGAGGCAGCGGTAACAGCAGGGCTGGAGCATGCCAAGGGGGATGCGGTGATCGTTCTGGATGCGGACCTTCAGGATCCACCTGAATACATTCCCGAGATGGTCAGGAGTTGGAAGTCCGGCTTTGATGTCGTTCTGATGCAACGTCGATCACGTGTAGGCGAGAGTTTTCTCAAGCGCTGGAGTGCGCACCTTTTCTATCGCTTGCTGAATAAGACCAGTCGCACTGAAATCCCGGTCGACACGGGTGATTTCCGATTGATGAGCAGGCGGGCAGTTGATGCCCTTCTCCGGTTAGGAGAGCGCAACCGCTACATGAAGGGACTCTTTGCCTGGGTTGGTATGCCAACGACGATCATCGAATACGACCGGGCATTGAGAGTGGCTGGCGAGAGTAAGTGGGACTACCCGGGCCTGGTCGGCCTGGCCCTTGAAGGCCTGACTTCCTTCTCAGTGTCACCTCTCAGATGGGCAACGCTTGTCGGCTTGCTGGCCGCCTCCGTTGGTGGATTGTTCGGTGTCTGGATTGTAGCGAAGGCAATAATGCTCGGCGATCCGACTGACGGCTACCCATCGTTAATCGCCCTCATCAGTTTTCTGGGCGGCATACAACTGGTGAGCGTTGGTATCGTTGGTGAGTATGTGGGCAAAACCTACATCGAATCGAAACAGCGACCACTGTATCTGACCGAAGAAGTGGTCGAGAACAAAGAGGTATCAAGCCGAGACCAAATCAGCAACTTCAGAGGCGTCAAGAATGCTAAAGCGATTTGAGCCCTGGTTCTGGGTACTGGCTGCCGTATTGTTCAGTCGCTTTATCGGAATGACGCTGTTTCCTTTCGTGGATACAACGGAGCCCCGATACGCTGAAATCGCTCGTTTAATGGCTGAAACCGGGGACTGGATAACGCCCTGGTTTGAACCCGGCGTTCCGTTCTGGGGGAAACCTCCACTGTCGTTCTGGGCTCAGGCTGCCTCTATAAAAATATTTGGACTGTCTGAATTTTCTCTGCGGCTACCGGCATGGTTCGCCACGATTGGAATCGTATGGCTGACGTGGTGCCTTGCAAATCATGCGCGCGGTGCTGCGGTCGCTCGATGGTCTACTCTTGTGCTTTCCACGATGGTACTCACCTATATCAGTGCCGGCGCAGTCATGACGGATACGTTCCTGGTATTTGGAACGACCCTCTCCTTGGTGAGCGTGTGGTTTGTGCTTTCAGGGCGCTCTGACTATTGGCGCTGGTGGTTTTTCATGGGCCTGGCCATCGGTTTGTTGTCAAAGGGACCGTTGGCTGTTGTACTGACCGTTATCCCCCTGGTGCTATGGGCTGCTATTTTCAGGCAGCGGTTACAGCCGTTGAAAAAATTACCCTGGCTTCTTGGCTCACTTCTGACACTGGCGATTGCCGTGCCATGGTACGTGCTCGCTGAATTGAAAACGCCAGGGTTCCTCAACTATTTCATCATTGGCGAACACTTTAGCCGGTTTCTGGACCCCGGGTGGGCCGGCGATTTGTACGGTAGTGCCCATGACCGGCCCAAGGGCATGATCTGGATATTCTGGCTTTGGGCTTCATTCCCCTGGGGTATCATTGGCTTGGTTGGCTTTGGCCTTGCGGCGGCGCGAGGCAAAACAAAGGATATATTCACTGGTGCTGTTCAAGACGCCTCAACGCTGTATCTGTTGTTTTGTGCGATAACGCCAATGCTGTTCTTCACCCTGGCAGGCAACACGCTTTGGACGTACATACTTCCTTCTCTTCCGTTCTCGGCCATTCTGATTGCCGGATGGGTGTCGAAGCTCGATCTAGGTGCCTGGTCCAGAGTCAGGTCGGGGGCTGTATTGCTTGTGCCCGTTCTCATTACCCTTGTTGTGTTCATCAGTGTGAGCGGAGTCATTCCACTAAAAACCGAGAAACAATTGATAAGCCGGTATGAGAGCATCCATCAAGCGGGGGACAGTCCGATCTTCTACATTGGTGAGATGCCATTTTCGGCACGTTTTTATTCGTTGGGCGACGCTGTGGAAATCATCTCCACAGAATTCAACAGTCTGCTGGAAGCTGACGGGTACGCCAGGGTCTTTGCAGTAATTCCAAACCATGCGGTCGATGAGGTTCTTGGTCCGCGGGCCACTGACGCTCAGAAGTTGGGGGAGAACGAACGGTACCAGCTATTCTCGATCGATCTTCCGCCAACAGACAGCCAGAATGACCCCGTTGATTCTGAATTAAACTCGAAGAATGATTAATGACGCAGCTGATTACTGCTAAAACTGAGTCTTTGAAGGCCGGATTTTCAAGATGGCTGGCCTTTTGGCAGTGATCTAGTCCGGAAATGGCAGTAAAATCAGAATCCTGGCTCCTCCGTTTTTCGAGGATCCGATTTCCAGGTGTCCGAGGTTGTCTTCGACAATCTCGGACACGATGGACAATCCGAGTCCAAATCCGGCGACCGTTTCATCCAGCCTGGTGCCCCTGTCCATGACAGTGGCTGCCGCCTCGGGAGAAATTCCGGGGCCATCGTCCGTTACTTCTATGGAGAGTCCTGATGACGTGCGGACGATTGTAACGTCGACGGTTGTCTGGCACCACTTCCCACCATTTTCGAGTAAATTGCCAAGCAGCTCTGAAAGATCCTGCCGCTCCATAGGCCAATTGAAGTTTTCGGGTAAGGTGGTGTGGAGGCGGAAAACCGTATCAGGGAATATTTTTTCCATGACGGTGATGACACTTGCCGTGATTTCAACCGGCATGCACGTTCGTCCCATCTGTCTGCCTGATATGTCTGCCTTGCTCATCCTGTAGTTCAGGGATTTGTCAAGCTCCCGCAAGTTAGAGGCCATGAATACAATATCCCCCCGGGACGGAGGCAAGGCATCGATATCCGACAGAATGGCAAGATTGGCAGAAATGGAGGTTTTGACCAGGTGAGAGAGGTCGGAGTTCAGGCGGCGGTGGCGGTCCAGACGACGGTTTGACAGCTCAAGCAAATCATTGAGCTGGCGGATCAGCGGACGAAACTCTTCCGGTACGTGAGGGTTCAGGCGACTTTGTTTCCCGGATTGGAGCCGTCTCAGGTCCTCTTTTATCTTACTGATGGGCTTTAACGTCAGATGTGTAGTGGTTCCAATCAGGGCCAGCAGTATCGCGAGAAGAACGGCCGAGGCGCCGAGCAATGTCAGGTGAGCCTTCAGCGGTCGTTCAGAGAGCGCCCCCTCGGTTTCAAGAACGCTGATTGAGGCCAGTTTTTCACTGGCGGAGAAAATGCGTTTGAGCCCGAAAAGCGTGTTCGCACCCTGCGCTATGTGGATGAAACCCTCGGGCTTCTCTGCAGCGCCCTGCAGTTGGCTCTGGTCAAAGTTCGGGCTCGCCAGGACGCTTCCGCTAGCCGTTTCGATGACGATGGCATGCCCCAGAAGCATTTCAAACTGATTGATCATGTTGCTGAGGTCGTCGGTTGTGGGGGATTCAGCCTCAATGATTGCCTGAAAGTTTCCCAGCTCTTTGTTCAGGTGTTGCTTCCTGGACTCGTCCGATAGTTGCTTTATCACGTAGGTGTGTGAAAAGAATATCAGAGTAAAATATACGAGGCTGAAAACAGCACCATACTGAATGGCTGTTCTGCGGATACTTTTCGGAGCAGACATATTTTAACCTGGTTGGTTCACTCGGGCGTTCAGCGGTTAGGATCTTTTTCGAAGTAGTAGCCCTGGCCACGCAATGTTTTTATTTTATTGACCCCTATTATTTTTCTAAGCCGGGTTATGTAAACCTGAACGACATTTCTGGTGGGGCATCTTTCTATGTTGTAGAGGGATTCAACCAGTTCGTCCTGGGAAAACACTCGGTCCGGTGAACGGAGGAAACACTGTAAAAGGCGGAATTCCGTAGCTGTCAGTCTGAACTCTTTCTGGTCGGGCGTGGTAAGCGTTCGGTAGGTGGCGTTGAGATGAAATCCGTCGACGCTGATCTGGTCTGTCGTTCTGCCGTCCTTTCTGCGGATAATCGCACTGAGCCGGGCTTTCAGTTCATCAAACTCAAACGGTTTGGGAAGGTAATCGTCGGCACCCGCGTTCAACCCTTCTACTCTCTCAGTCCAGTTGGAGCGTGCGGTCAGAATAAGGATGGCCTCTTTTTTCCCGTTTTTTCTCCATCTTTGCATTAAAGAAAGTCCATTTTCATCGGGCAGTCCGATATCGAGAATAACGGCCTGGTAGGAGCTTGTTTCAATCAACGAGTCCGCTTCTTTGCCGGTTTTGGCGATATCTACTGTGTAGTGCGCCTGCGCAAGCCAGTCCGATATTTTTTTGGCAAGTACAGCATTGTCTTCAACAATCAGAATTTTCATTTGTAAGCGCCGTTTTTCGAGGTGGGAAAGTTTCGCCAGTCTGCCATGGATTGTACCAGTAACGGCAACTCCCCAGAAAAACAGCAACCCGTTAAAAATGGGGGGTTACCGGTCGACTTTTCAGTTTGATTTCAGTTGCACCGGGTAGCGTCAACAATCGAGCCACGAACGCGAGAAGCTGTATATACATGGTTTTAGGAGCAACCTATGAGCGATAGACATTTCTATGCAGGTGTGTCCAGGCGCCGCCTTATACAAGGAGCTGCCACAATGGGACTTCTTGCCGGTTTCGACAGTTTGTTACCGGCCTATGCTAGGAGTCTGCGCGGCAGGAGCCACCTTCTGGCATAATACGTAAAAATTCTTCAGCACCGGAGAATCCGATGGGAACCACCTTCCGCCCCTATTCACCTGATCAGGAACTGCTTCTTCCCCCGAGCCTGAACGAGTGGCTGCCCGAAGGGCATCTGGCCTATTTCATCAGTGACGTGGTCGAGGAACTGGATCTGAGTGCCTTCTACGCCCGGTATGAAGGGAGCGGTCGGCGCAACTCGCCTTTCGATCCGCGGATGATGTTGAAGGTGTTGATCTATGCGTACGCGACCGGCGTGTTTTCATCACGAAAGATCGCCCGGAAGTTGGAAGAAGATGTCGCCCTTCGGGTCCTGGCGGCTGGCAATTTCCCCAGACACCGCACTATCTGCGATTTTCGCAAGCAACACCTGGCTGCGTTCAAGGCCGTATTTATTCAGGTGGTCCGGATCGCCCAGGAAGCGGAATTGGTTACTCTCGGTACGCTGGCGATTGATGGCACCAAGGTCCGGGCCAACGCCAGTAAGCACAAGGCCATGAGCTATGACCGCATGCGGGAGGAAGAAGCCCGTCTGTCAAAAGAGGTTGATGAGCTTTGTGGCCAGGCTCGCCGTGTGGATGAATCGGAAGACCAACAGTTTGGCCCGGATCAGCGGGGCGACGAGTTACCCGAAGAGCTTCAGCACCGTCAGGGGCGGCTGGACAAGATCCGGGCAGCGAAGGAGAAACTGGAAGCGGATCAAAAAACGCAAGATGAGGCCAAAGGCCGGCATCCAGACGATGATCGCCGCTCACCCAAGGGTGGCCGGAACTTCAAGAGAGATTATGGAGTTCCGGAGGACAAGGCTCAGAGTAACTTTACCGACCCCCAAAGCCGGATCATGAAAACGAATGATGGGTTCCAGCAATGCTATAACGGCCAACTGGCCGTGGATGGCGAGTTCCAGATCATCGTGGGCAACCGCCAGGGTAACAACCCCAGTGATAACGGCTGTCTGGTGCCGCTGCTGGGCGAGGTAAAAGAAACTCTGGGAAGTTACCCGGGCCAATGTCTGGCTGATGCGGGTTATCGCAAAGAGGAAGACTTGCAGGCATTGGAGACAAAAGGCATAGATGGCTACGTCTCGCTGCGCCGGGAAGGCAAAAAAACCGGAGATATAAACGCGAGCCGGTACCCGGCGACGGCCCGCATGGAGGAGAAGCTTACCACGGCGGAGGGGCGAGCAGTCTACGCTCAGCGCAAGCACATGGTTGAGGCGGTGAATGGCTGGATCAAGAATGTCCTGGGCTTCCGGCAGTTCGGCTTGCGGGGCCTTCAGGCGGTGCAGGGTGAATGGGATCTTGTCTGTCTGTCGCTCAATCTCAGGCGCATGAGTTCACTGATGAGGCTGGCATAAGTCGCTGAGGCAGCCTTTGGCTCACGGTAGGTACAGCTGGGGCCCTGCGATGCCCCTTTTAACCGGTTAACTGGCTGGATCGAAAGCGATGATGGAGCCGATCCGATATCGCGAACACTCCTTCCGGCCAGACAATGATCCGGTCTGGCGGAAACGAGGGCTCAAAACGTTTCTGCCGCGCAGACTCCTAGATGCCAGACTAGTAGAGCTGCAAGCGGAAAAGGCCGGGCTAGCCAGCGACCTGATTCCTCTGCTTGGGCGTCGTCCGACGGGGGCCAGTTTGCAACTGATGGCGCCATCTGAAACGCTTCTGTTCGCCGATGGACAGTTGGAACCAGATCATCCGCTGATTCGTGCAGCCGAGGCGAGGGAAGCCGAGGCGCGCGCGGCTGGATGTTGCCGAAGTCGATCGTCGACCTACGTTCACAGCTAATGCCGGCTATAACAGCCTGTGGGCTGACGAGAGAAAACGTTGGGTCGTCGGCATTGGCGTTCGGATCCCATTTAGTGGGCAGCGCCAGCACAGCGCCGTTCGAAAGGCGACTGCCGAAGCATCACAAAAACGATGGCTGGCCACTCAGGCCCAGCGGGAATGGCGGGCCTCGATAGCTAAACTGAGGGCAAGCGTTGAGGCCGGCCATGGTCGACTGAACATCCTCAACGAGCGACACTTGCCAAACCAGCGCGCGCACTGGGAAGCCAGTCTGAACGAGCTGGCCAGTGGCACTGGCAGACTGGAGGACGCGATAAATAGCGCAAGACAGCTTACTGGGGCCAAACTCCGTCGAGCTGGGGTGATCCGTGATCTATATGGTGCCTCGGCCGGGTACGAAGCCCTGATACCGGTGCGTACTATCAATGCGTTAAATTAAAGAGGTAATTCAATGGTCAAGTCTTCGGGCATTTTGGATAGCACCAGAAAGTTCCCTTCAAAATGCCCGAAGACTCGACCAAACCACTTGGACCAAAACTCATGAACCTTCCTGAAGGTTCGCTTTGCGACCAATGTGGCCACCAGGGCAATACAATGGGCGCGGTCTGGAGTGGTGTCCCAGGTTCAGGATCATCAGTTCATCCGCCTCGGTGCGGCCCTGCCAGGCATCGTTATTCGAACTAATCTCAAACCTATATCACCTCTGTGAACCAAGGCACCAACGGTGCCTTCCCTCCCAATTCACAGAGGTAATTCCAATGTCCGAACAATGCCCCAGATGCCTGTCCACCCGGATTGGCAGGAACAACTACGGAAAAAAGGCGGCTGGCGTGGTCGGTGCTGCCGCTGGCGTGTATGGCGGCTACGCCTCCGCAATTGTAGGTGCTCGAACAGGTGCTGTCGTTGGAGCGATGGCTGGCCCGGTGAGTGGTATCGGTGGTGCGGTGATCGGCGGTTTGCTGGGCGGTGTCACCGGTGTCTCCGCTGGCATCATCCTGGGCGATGTGCTCGATGAAGTCGTGCTTGATAATTACCGCTGCCTGGAGTGTGGTCATTCGTTCAGCATCGAACCTGACCCGGAAGACGAGACCACCGATAACCCCACCTCAAAATTCCCTAAGGAGTAACCCCATGGCTCATCTGATCGAGCAAATGGCCTACGTTGGCCAAACCCCTTGGCATGGTCTGGGGAATGAACTCACCTCCAACCAACCACTAGAAGTTTGGGCTAGGCAGGCTGGCCTCGACTGGCAGATCCAGGAAAGCCCCGTTCGCTACGTGACTAATGCCGGAAGCCCGCTGGGTGAGATTCTGTCCTACCCGGACTCCAAAGTGCTGTATCGCTCGGATACGAAAGCGCCGCTGTCGGTCGTCGGTAACCGCTTCAAGGTGGTTCAGCCCGAAGAGATCCTGGAGTTCTACCGGGATCTCACGGAGGTTTCCGGCTTTGAACTGGAAACAGCGGGCGTGCTGAAAGGGGGCCGGAAAATGTGGGCGCTGGCCCGCACCGGCCAATCCGGTGTGCTGAAGGGCAATGATCAAACCAACGCTTACATACTGTTGGCCACGGCCTGTGATGGCACCATGGCCACGACGGCTCAATTCACCAGTATTCGGGTGGTGTGTAACAACACCCTGGCTGTGGCCTTGAAGGATTCCACAGCCAATGCCGTGAAGGTGAAGCACAACACGGCGTTCGATGCGGACCTGGTGAAGAAGCAGCTCGGTATTTCCGTTTCCGCCTGGGACGATTTCATGTACCGCCTGAAAACCCTGAGCGAGCGGAAGGTGAAAACCACTGAGGCCAGGAATTACTTCCTGAAGGTGTTCACCGACGATTCTGGTACCGGTGTTGGCAAAACCAACGAACGGTCCATGGCCAAGGCCCTGTCCTTGTATGAAGGGGAGGGCATGGGCGCCACATTGGCATCGTCGGACGGCACTGCCTATGGATTGCTGAACGCAGTTACCGAGTTCATTGACCATCAACGCCGCGCCAAAACCGTTGACCATCGGCTGGATTCCGCCTGGTTCGGTAATGGCGCTTCCATCAAAAACCGCGCACTCGAGCAGGCCATGTCACTTGTGGCCTGACTTCTATCTCAAAACCCTAAAACCGCCATAAAGCCCACCGGAGCCTCGTGCTCTGGTGGGCTTTTTTTCTGTCTGAAGGAAAACACCATGGGCATGAGCGCAAACGCACTTCCCAAGCAACGGCCAGCACTGCGGCTGGTTTCAACCAAAGGCCTAAGCCGTGACGAATGGCTGAAGGTCCGTAAACAAGGCATCGGCAGCAGTGATGCTGCGGCAGCGGTGGGCATGAACCCATACCAGTCTCAGTTGGAGCTCTGGATGGTCAAAACCGGCAGAGATGCCGGTATGCCAAAGCCGGACTCGGATGATCCGGAATCACCGGTCTACTGGGGGCATATTCTGGAACCTATTGTGGCTGAACAGTACAGCCGACAGACCGGCCGTAAGGTCCGGCGAGTGAATGCGGTGCTGCAGCATCCTGATCCGGACAAGCACTGGATGTTGGCCAACCTGGATTATTCAGTAGTGGCCGACGATGAAGTGCAAGTTCTGGAATGCAAGACCGCTGGAGAGTTCGGGGCACGCCTCTGGAAGGATGGTGTGCCGGACTACATCCAGTGCCAGGTACAGCACCAACTGGCCGTCACTGGCAAGCAGGCTGCGGATGTCTGTGTGTTGCTGTGTGGCCAGTCACTCAAGATCTTCCGAATCGAGCGAAACGAAGAGCTAATCGAAGCGTTGATCACACTGGAACGCCAGTTCTGGGATTACGTGGAAGCGGATACGCCACCCCCGGTGGATGGCACGGCGTCGGCAGAACGTGCGCTGCGCCACCTCTACCCCGAGGACCAGGGCGAGACCCTGGATTTCAGCGAGAGCAAGGAACTGTCCGATGCCTTCAGCGAACTGCTGGCGATTCGATCTGAAATGGAAACTCTCAAGTCCACGGAATCTCACCTGAAGCAGCGCATTCAAAGCCACATGGGCGAGGCCTCCAAGGCCACGTTCCCGGGTGGCAGCGTGAGCTGGAAACGGAGCAGGGATTCCGTGGGGCTCAACGCCAAACAACTACTGAAAGACCAGCCGGAATTGCTGGAGCAGTATCCCCTCACCAAGCCGGGCAGTCGCCGGTTTCTGATCCATGCCTAATGTCCCCTTGGCCACGCGGGTGTAACGAGTGCCCCGTGGCCTTTTTTCAGGAGAATCATCATGATTAAAGGGTTAGCCATCACGCCTCCCGTGTTGGGGCGCATCAGTATTGGTCGAGTCGTTGAGAAGAACGGCATTCGGCTGCCACAGAAAGACAATCAATTCACCATCACCTCCCAGATCCAGGAAAAGGATGGCTGGGTACTGCACCCGCTGGATGAGGAGCTGAGAAAGGACGCACCCAACAACAAGCTGCGAACCATTCCGGTACGCATGCTGTTCAACGAGGCAGACCTCAACCTGCGCGCTGAATACACCATGTTCGACCGCAAAAGTGGTCGGCCCATGTGTGTCGGGAACGGCGATGCCTGCAAGCGCCTGACGCAATCCGGTGTCCAGTCATTACCGTGCCCTGGGCCAACGCTGTGCGAGTTCGGCAAAGGTGGCCTGTGCAAGCCCTACGGCCGTCTGAACGTGAAGATCGGTGACGACAATGATCTCGGCACCTTCATCTTCCGCACGACGGGTTACAACAGCATCCGGACACTTGCGGCCCGACTGAGCTATTACCAGGCGGTGTCTGGCGGTTTGCTGGCCTACATGCCGCTGGAACTGAAGCTACGGGGCAAAAGCACGACGCAGAGCCGACGGACGCCCATTTTCTATGTGGATTTGGTGATCAAGGAAGGGGTGTCATTGCAGGAAGCGGTAGCGGAGGCAAAAGAAACAGCCAACAAGGTGGCAGAGGAGGGCATTGACCAAGCCGCGCTGGATGCGGCGGCTGCCAAGGGGTTTGGGAATGCGTTGTTTGAGTATGATGAGGACGAGATGACTGAAGTTGTGGAGGAGTTTTATCCGGCAGCTCCAGTCGAGCGTTCTACCGACAGTTCGGTAGTAGCCTCTAAATTCAGGAAAAATTTGGAGTCTCAGCACTCGGTAGCAGGATAGAGACTGACGAGTGGCCCTTTTGGGGGTCACTCGTCAGTGTACTGGTGAATTTGTTTTTTTGTTTAAATCAGTGCTGCCCAGGACATGAAACTGGATTTATGAACCAGCAAATACCCATTGAGTTGGCCTAAGCGTTTTTCTACCGGAATGGCTGCCGCAGAGGGGCATTGGTTTCGCTCCGTTAGGCGGAATGGTCGCAAATCTAGACAAAAGGCGGTTTTATTTCACTGAGAGGTGTCCACCGGATCGCGGCTCAACCTGTCATAGCCTTGGTGAATCGCCCCCAGTATTCTAGACACTCGCCAGACTCTGGTAATGACGCTTTTCGTACTCGACCGGTGACAGGTCACCACTCGTGCCGTGCCGGCGCCTTGGGTTATAAAACATCTCAATGTAATT